>CAYITA010000030.1:0-8252 GCA_964366165.1 Candidatus Woesearchaeota archaeon | reverse complement strand
ATTGCTGTTATCGATTGCATTTTCATTTTTTATTACATTTATGATTTACAATTCCCAGACAAAAAATGTTTATTTTTCTCCTGGTGATTTGCGGGAAAAAAATGTTCTTGGTTTTTATTCTATTTTGTTCGCGATTATATTTGTAATAATTTTTTTTGCTTTCATATTTGTTCTTGTTTATTTGGGAAAGAAAAATAAAATTGAGGAGAGGGAAAAAGGAAAAATAAAAATTAAGGAATTGGAAAAATAGAGCTGGGAAAAATTGCTCGCGACTTTGTCATTTGAGATTTTAAAATAATATTGTGAAAACATCGTCGATAATTATAATAATTTAAGTTTTTTCACTACTTAATTAATATTCATTCACGCTAGTGCAAAAATGCAAAATTGTGAATTTGATTTTACACTCAATCAATAATTTTATAATCTTCAATATATTTTTTGAAGAGTTAAAAATTTTTAGGAGAATTTTTAAATCTCTTTTAATTTAGTTTATTTATGAATAAAGGAACAGCACAACCTGGAGATTATGTCGAGATTCATCTGACGCGAGTAATTTACGAGGGAGTTTTGCTTGAAAGTCCTGAGAATGAAAAAGGGATTGTTCTTTTGAAATTGGATTCTGGATACAATATCGGATTCAATAAAAAAGATATTCTTAAAATTAAAGTTCTGAAAAAAGTAAAAAATATTGAAGAAAAAACTGAAATTAAAAAACATTCAGACAAGCCGAATGTCGCAATGATAATTACTGGCGGGACAATTGCTGCGCGATTGAATCCAAAAAAAGGCGGTGTTGATTGGCTCACAAGTCCAGAATCTTTATTCAAATTTTATCCGAGTTTGTTTGAAAAAGTTAATATTTCAAAAATTGAAGTTCCATTTATGAAAGCGAGTGAAGATATGGATTACAAAGACTGGCAGAAAATTGCGAGGACTGCCGAGAAACTTTTGAACGACGAGAATATTCGGGGATTGATTATTACTCATGGAACTGATTTTTTGCATTACACTTCTGCGGCATTGAGTTTTTTTCTGAAAAATTTAACAAAACCTGTTGTCCTGACTTATTCGCAGAGAAGTGTTGACAGGGCTTCCAGCGATGCTAATTTGAATCTGCAGTGCTCTGCTTTAGCAGCGATTTCAGATATTGCAGAAGTTATTCTCGTCGGGCACGCAACTGAAAATGATGATTTTTGCTATGCAATGCCTGGAACCAAAGTCAGGAAATTGCACACTTCAAGAAGAGACGCGTTTAAAATTGTGAATTCAAAACCTTTTGCAAAAATTTATTCTTCGGAAATTCCCGAAAAACCACACACTTCAGTGTGCGGGGAATTTCCGAATCCCAAAAACGAGCGCCGGACGCATCGTTTTTCTGATGATAGAATTGAAATAATAAATAATTATAATTTAAGGAGGAGGGGAAAAGTTAAATCTGATGTGAAATTCGAGGAGAAAGTTGCGTTGCTGAAAGTTTATCCTGGGCAAAATCCAGATATTTTGGATTATTATCTGAAAAATAAATACAAAGGAATTGTTTTGGAATTAAGCGGTTTAGGGCATGCTCCGACGAAAAGAGCGCGAAACAGCTGGACAAAAAAATTAAAAGAAGTACAGGACAAGGGATTGATTGTGTGCGCGGTTAGTCAGTGCATTTTTGGAAGAGTTGATGCTTTGGTTTACAGCAACGGAAGAGAAATTTTAGAAACAGGCGTGATTTATTTGAAAGACATGCTTGCTGAAACAGCGTTGGTGAAACTCGGCTGGGTTTTGGGACATTCAGAATGGGCGAAGAACAAAAAATTAATTCAGGAAAAAATGCTGGAAAATATTTCTCACGAGTTGAATGAGAGATTGGAGGAATGAGAAAGAAGAGAAAAAAATAAAAGAAAAAATTCATTGACAATTAATTATCAAAAAATTACGCTCCTATCGTAGCGTTTTTACATTATTTAAGTAATAGAAAATCTGCGAGTGTTAGCTAGCAGTAAATAAATTGTATTCACAAAACTTTATTTTAGATTTTAGAGCGGATTTAACATAATCAAAACATTTATAATTTCTGATGTATTTAATTTTTTATGGGAAGAATATCTTGGAGTGATATTATTTTTTGGCTGGCTTTGTTGGTTCTTTTAGTTTGGATTATTCTCAAGGGTTTTGGAATTATTAATAGTCCTGCTATAATGGAAATTATTCCCTATATTTCAGGAATTTTTATTGCGGGTGCTGTTTGGCAACAATTTAGAAATATGCAAAATGATTTGCATCAAATAAAAGGAGCAACAAGAAGATTGTTAAGAGTGGAGCATGAACATAATCTTTTTATGGACGGAAAATTAAATCACAAAAGGAATTAATTTATGGCAAATACAAAACTAAAAGCATATCAATCTTTGGAAGAATTAGCAGTGCAAATTAGACAATCTGATTATTCTTTAGATTTAATAAGAGAACATTTAAATTTTAACAGGAGTGATATTACTAATGCTTTATTAATAGATACTCAAGAAGGCAAATTAGAAATTGATGGAAGGGGTAGAGAAGTTTGGAAAATAGTTTTAGGACATTATAGAAATTTAGGATTAGAAGATGATTTGTTTTGTATAGAACAAGAGTTATATGAAAGACTTTCTCCATTTAGGGAATTTTTTTTGAATGCTTATGCAAGTTTCTGTGGAGGTTTTTTGATGGCTTTATCATTTGGAACAATACTCGTTAATCCAATAATAAAAAAAACTAAAGAAAAACCACAACATAAATATATAGCAAAAAGAATAGGTTTAGATTGGTGATGAAAAATGAAAACCTTGCAGTAATATTTATATATTTTAAAATTATAAATATTTATGGAAAAGGAATACAAAAGAACAGGCAGATACTCTTTTAAAAGATTTGAGACAGAAAAAATTTATTCTGCAAAATTGTTTTGAGGTTAAAGATGTAAGAAGACATATTGTTTCATCTCTTGATTGTGCTTTGAGAAGTTATATGTCGAGGGAGCATTATGAAGAGATTAGAGGAAGCGGAATTAATTATGAAAATGTAGAAAAAGAATTTGGTATTTTGCCTGGAAGCCTTGAAACTTTTTTTAATTCTGATGGAAATTCTGCATTAAATTTAGATGTTTTAAATGAATTAGCGATTTCTTTAAGCATCCCTGTTGAAGAATTTGTTCCGATTAATCCGTGCATAGTTTTGAATAAAATGGCTGGAGGATTTCCTCTTGAATGCTGTTTGATAGATTTAGCCTGCAAAGATTAAAAATGCCACCCAAAAAAATTCTTTGGATAATCGCAATTGTTGTAATTTTATTAATTATTATATTTGCTGTTTTAAGAGTAGGCTTAGATGGACAAGGCGAAGATTCTTGGATAAAAAATTCTCGAGGAGTTTGGATTAAGCATGGAAACCCGTAGGCAATTCCTGAAAAAGTTAAATTACAACGAGATGCAATTTTCTGTTCTGAAAATTTGTATCAGCAGGAAAAAAATAAAGGAATTGAATTTAATAGTCAGTGTTTAGGAACTTGCAAAAATTATGCAGTTGATATTGTTCATGTTCCGCGAATAGAAGAAGATAATTTAGTTGAAAATCAGTGTGAAGATTTCAGAAATGGAAATGTCAAAAATTTTATTGAATTAGATGAAAATGGAAATTTTGTAAGAATTTCTGATTAGTTTTTCTCTAACTTTTTTTTTGTTATGTTTTGGTTATAACTTATTAGGAGTTACAATGGGAAAGTTTATAAATTCTAAAGAATTGTTTTTAGTATGAATTTAACAAAAGAAAAATATCTTTATCGACAATTTGTGGATTCCTTGGAAAAATCTTCAAATGGCGAAGCTGTAGATAGAATGGAAATTATTTTAGACAGAGCATTCATTCTTTTTTTAGGTGGAGATTTCAGGCCAGTTTATTATCCAACTTCGGATTTTTTGGCAAAAAATATAAAAGATTTATCCGAATATTGCGAGACACTTAAACATAGAAGAAAGATAGATATTGAGGGAGGGGAAAGAGAAGTAACAACCGAGAAAGACGCATTTGATTCCTTGGTGCTGGCAAATTCTCTCGCAAGAAATTTAGTAATGCCTTTTGTTCACGTTTCCAATCAATTTACAAACAGAATTTTTAATGACATTTATAATTTGTCTTTGTCTTATGTGGAAGCTATTTGCAGTGGTGTTGCTGACGAATATATAGACCAGAAAAAATCACCTGAAGCTAAATTAGAAGCTGTTGAGTTAGCCAGACAAGGAATAGATATAAAAAAAATATATGATACAAATCGTTTATCTCCCAATCTTCAAACAGAATTTAAAAGTTTAGATAACTTAATTAAATTTGCTCATCCGGAATTTATGAGGCCCTTTGAACTTGTTGCAACAAGCAGAAAAAAAATTTATAAGAAAAAGGAATTAACAGAAAAAATTAGACCGGATTTAACAAGAACAGATGCACAGGGTAAACTTCTTTTTTATCCGAGCGTAATTTTTCCAATTGCCAATGGTGGAATTGAATTGGGAATAGAATTATCCATCGCATATGATAAATTAACTGAAAGAGAACCAATTGTATATCCTTTAATGTTCTCTATGAAAACAAGAAAGCAAAGATATCCATGGACTCAGAACGACACAGATTTTCTTTCTCAGAGCTTGGAAAATTCAGATGTTCTTATTACAGAAGATTGGGTAACTACTGGAAATACTTTAAGAGGAATTTTGCAAAAAATTGAAGATACATACCCTCGGGAAATAAGAATTGCTACATGGAAAAGAGATCCTGAAAAATCAAAAATTCCAATCCTAGATAAGTATAAATTTTATGTTGGTTCTTGGTCTACTTATATCGGCGGGAAAACAGATTCATTAAAAGATATGGAACTTTCTCAATAAATTAATAAACTCTTCCTCTTTGTTTTATTTAATGGAAAATAAAATTGATTATTCAAAAATCGGTTTGAAATCTGGATTGGAAATTCATCAGCAGTTAGACACAAAAAAATTATTCTGCAATTGTCCGTCGGTGTTGAGAAAAGACGAGCCGGATTTTGAGATTAAAAGAAAACTGCATGTTGTTGCTGGAGAGAGTGGTGAGATTGATGCCGCAGTAAAACACGAGGCAGAAAAAGACAAGGAATTTATTTATCAAGGTTATAAAAATAATAATTGCTTAATTGAATTGGATGAAGAGCCGCCGCACGAAATAAATTTGGAAGCGCTGAAAATTGCAGTGCAGATTGCTTTGATTTTGAATTGCAGGATTTTATCTTTGACTCAAATTATGAGAAAGACAGTTATTGATGGTTCAAATACTTCTGGTTTTCAGAGAACTGTCTTGATTGGTTTGGACGGCAGGATAGAAACTTCTCAGGGAAAAGTCAGGATTGATTCTGTTGCTTTGGAAGAAGATGCTGCGAGAATTATTGAAAAGAAAGACAAGGAATCTATTTTTAGATTAGATAGATTAGGAATTCCTTTAATTGAAATTGCGACTGCACCCGACATGAAAACTCCGGAGCAAATTAAGGAAACAGCGTTGCTGATTGGCGGAATTTTGAGAAATCTGAAAATCAAGAGAGGAATCGGAACTATCAGGCAGGATGTTAATATTTCTATTAAGGGCGGAGAGAGAACAGAGATTAAAGGTTTTCAGGAGCCGGCAATTATGATTAAGACGATTGACAATGAAATTTTGAGACAGCGGGAAATTATTAAGTCAGGAAAAAAAGTTGAATTAACTGTAAGAAAAACTCTCAGCGACGGAACAACTGAATTTCTGAGGCCCATGCCTGGGGCTGCGAGAATGTACCCTGAAACTGATTTGCCTTTGCTGAAAATTTCCAAAGATTTAATTAATGAAGCGAAAAAAGAAATGCCGAAGATGAAAGAAGAAATTGAAAAAGATTTGGTGAAAGAAGGTTTGGGCGAGGAAATGATTAAATTATTATTCAAGCAAAATAAAATTGAGCAGTTTAAAGAATTGCTTGTGATTGCAAAAAGAGCGCAGTTGATTGCGAAAATGCTTTTGATATTTCCGAAAGAGATTGCGAGCCACGAAAAAATTTCTTTGGATGAAGTTGAAGGCAAATTAGAAGACAATTATTCTTCGATACTTGAGGCATTAGTTAAGAAACAAATTTCAGAATCTCAAATTAAAGAAGTTATGAAAAGAATTGTCGAGGGAAAAAAGATTGAGGAAATTATTTCAGTTGAAAAAGTTGAAGCGAGTGATGTTGAAGAAAAAATTATTAAAATCATCAAGGAAAAACCCGGATTGAATTTGAATGCTTATATGGGATTAATTATGAAAGAGTTTAAGGGAAAAGTTGATGGGAAGGAAGTTAGGGAGAAGATTGAGAGGATGATGAAATAAAATAAATTAAAATAAATTTTTATATTTACTTGCCCACCCACCCAGTTAAAAAATTTATTTTATTGAAGTAATTGAAAAATATTGATGATAATGATAATAAAATTTGTTTTTTCTATTACTTAATTTTTATTAATAACTCGCGACTTTGGAGCGAGGAATTTAACAGAAATAAAATTTAAGGATTTAATCTTTCAGTATCTCTTGGTAAAAATGTTGCTTCTCTGACATTTTTCAAACCAAGCATTAACATCATAACTCTTGAAGGACTTAATCCAAAACCTCCATGAGGAGGACATCCATATTTAAAAAATTCTAAATAAGTCTTTATTCCCTCAAGAGGAATTTTCTTTTCTTCTGCTTGTTTTTTGAGGATTTCATATCGGTGTTCTCTTTGTGCTCCAGTAGTTATTTCCATTCCTTTCCATAATAAGTCATAACTTTTTGAAAGTCCATTTAGTCTCATATGATAAAAAGGTCTTACTTCAATTGGCCAATCACGAACAAATACGAATTCATTTTCATGTGATTTTTTAAAGTGTTCACAAAGCAATCTTTCGCCTTCTGGGTCTAAATCTCCGACACAAGAATGTTTGTATTCTTTTTTTAATAATGCAATCGCATCTGCCATAGTTATTCTAGGAAAAGGCAATTTTGGAACAATAACATCTACTCCAAAAACTTCTTTTATTTGAGTACTATATTTTTCTTTAATTCTTTTTAATATGTGTGTCATCCATTCTTCTTCAAATTTCATTACATCATCATGAGAGTTAATATAAGAAATTTCTACATCTACTGAGGTAAATTCAGTATCATGACGAACAGTGTGGGATTTATTTGCTCTAAATACTGGACCAATTTCAAATACTTTTTCAAATCCTGCTGCCATTGCCATTTGTTTATAAAATTGCGGTGATTGTGCCAATGAAGCTGTTTTACCAAAATATTCCAAAGAAAATAATTCTGCCCCAGATTCTGTAGCTCCTGCAACAAATTTAGGAGTATGAATTTGTATAAATCCATTAGATAACCAATATTCTCGCATCGCTGCTTCTACATCAGTCCAAATTTTAAATATAAGAAGATTTTTTGGTTTTCTCAAATCTAGCCATCGATAATCTAATCTTATTGGCAAGGCAGGAGGTTCTCCTTTTTCTACAATTGAAATCGGCAAGTCTCTATCTGCTTCAGATATTATTTCATATTTTTCAACTTTAATTTCTATTCCAGAAGGAGCTTGTTTTTCTGTTTTTACAATTCCTTCGATTGCTAATACAGATTCCTTAGGTATCGTCGCTATTTTTTCAAATATTTTTTTTTTATCGGGGGTCGTAACTGTTTGAATTATTCCAGAATTGTCTCTTATAAGAATAAATTTAACTTTGCTTTGGTCTCTTATCTCGTGAATAAATCCTTCGATTAGAACTTTCTTTCCAACTTTTTCCTTTAATTCATTTATTTTTGTTCTTTCCATTTTCTATTCTAACAATAAAATTACCTATTTATAAATTTTTGTTTTATGAATTTTTCTCCTGAAAGACTTACTATGCTTATTCTCGGCTTAAATAATATCCGCGAGGCAGTTTTATTTCCAAGAGACAGAGACAGATTGACTCCATAAATTTTCTTTCCCGCCCACCCACCCAAAGGGAAAATTAAGTATCTAAATTCTCGTCGATAATCTGATTAAATATTTTATATTCCCCGCAAGAAAACTATTTGCTTTAGCAAATAGATGAATTGCGTTTCACCGTCGATAAATATTTATTTCTCAAATGATTATAAAAGTTGAGTTGGGATACTCAACTCTTGAAAGTTACGAATATAGTTTGAACTTTCTTCTAAATAAACTTTTCGGAAAACAAAAT
>CAYITA010000029.1:0-10211 GCA_964366165.1 Candidatus Woesearchaeota archaeon | reverse complement strand
CTCTATAAAATAAGATAAATTTAAAAAGAAATGATTGCGAGCAACAAGTTGCTCGAGATTGATGGAATTTTTCCTGACTTGCGTAAAGGAAAAATTTTTGGGAAAAAAGTAATATGAAATATTTTTTTTGATTATATTTGTAATATAAAATTTTTATCGCATTATTTAAATTCTTTACGAAGAAATTCGACAGAGTCAATTTTGGAGTAAATATCCATCGAATGAAATGAGCTAAATATACTTAAATTTTTAAATGCTCTAAACATAGTCCTTTTATGAATAAGACAAAATCTTTTATGTACGATGATTTTTCAGATAGTTTACTCCTTTCCAGAAAAAAAGATGACGATAAAGTTCAGGGAAGTGCCGAAATAGGTAATTTGATTCTTGATTTTACTAATGATGGAAAAATAGTTAATGTAGAATTTCAACACATTTCTAAATTCTTAGAGATGATAAATATTAATCCAAACATTCTTAATGAATTAAAAGGAGCCGAATTAATAGTTCAAGAACAAAAAGGGGCTGTTTCGTTGTTTGCAGTTTTAATCACACCAACGATAAAACAATCAATTCCTCTTGCAACACTTCCAATTAACAATTCTTTAATCTCTTCTTTCTAAAAATCGAATTGAACCTTGCCATCTTCTATGTCTTAAAATAGCATTAATTAAAAGAGTTTTATCGTCTAAAGGAATAAAACACAATTTCAAAGTTCTACTCCTGCTCAATTCGTAGTAAAAATCATAACCAATATCTTTTTTGTGTTTTCTTTTGTCAATTAATTTTATTTTATCTCTTTGAGGAAATGTTTTATCAATTAATTCTTAATCTAAATCTCTGAAAATTAATCTATCATAAAAATGCTGAGTTCTTATTATCTTTTTGCTGTTAATCAGATTAAAAATATTTAGAATATCTTCCTTCTTCGTAAATTGTTCCAATATATCTTCCTCATTTAACATATATTAAGATATATTTTTTTAGTTATAAATTCTTTTATTTTTGTTTTGAATTCCAATTGCTTGCTTCGTTCGATATTGATGTTAACTCCGAAATCTCATAGGTGCAGATTTCTCCGTCGAGAAATATTAATAATGATGAAAAAATATTTTCTCATACTATCTATAATTTTAATATCAATCTGCGGGTTTACGAGCAGCAAATTATTCAACTCTCTCCCACAAAACCAATTTCCCTTCGCTATCTCTTAAAAATAAACTATCGCCTGTCGCAGTCCAGACATAATCTTGTTCAAAATCCTCTGCAATTATTTTAATTTCCTTTCCAGATTCCAAAATTGTTTTTCCAAAAATAAATTTTTTTCTGCCCTCATCTTTTATTTTCCAGTCAGTCAAATTACAGGAAAATCCGCAGTTATTCAATAAAACAACTTCTTGTTTTTTCATACTTAGTTCTTTCAGAAAAATGCACGAAGCACATTTATCTTTTGATGGCTCGCATAAATTTTTTTCATCTATGATGCATTTTTCCCACGCTTCTCTGAAAATAATTTCATATTTTTTATTATCTAAAATATACGGATTCGCAAAACCCTCTTCAATTACTCTCGCATTGAAATTATTTCCAGCAGAAAAAATCACTCCGAGCTCCCGGTAATATTTGTCTTTTCCAAAAAATTCTATGAAAACACTTTTATTTAAAATTTCCTTTTCAAGAAATTCTTTTGCTTCAGGATAATATTTTTCTCCCCTCTCCGGAGTATTTATTCCAAAAAGCCTTACAATTGTTTTGTTCTCAATTTCAATTGTGTCTCCGTCGACAATTCTTAAAACAACTGCATTTTGTTCATTTGAAAATTCTTTCTCAAGAAAATCATTCAGCCATTTGTAATTTATTGCGAATAAAAGAATAAATAAAAAAATCAGCAAATAAATTTTTTTCCTTCTGCTCATAGAACAAGCAATTAATTAAACTATTTAAGAATATTTACTTATTATTAAGTTTAAAATCAAACGTCTAAAAAATACCTGCTCGTTAGCATTCGCAGATTAATAATATATAATTAGTGTGGGAAAATACTTTATTACATTAATAATTTTCAAAACGATAAAATTTTATCTATTATTTAATTTGTCGACCAGAACCTTATCGATAGACAGGTTTGGAGTTAATATTAATCGAGCAATTTATTGCGGCAATTTTGATATTCTTTTGACATTTATATTCCCCACCATCACAATTAATTTAAATCTTCTTTATTTTTTTAATATATGGAAAAGGTGATTTTGCTTGCTGACAGAGATTCTAATTCTTGGGAATTCGCAGAGAAAATACAAAAATATATTGAAGAAAAAAGAGATATGCAAATACCTTTGGAAGAAGTTTGCATAAAACATTTTAGAAATTGTGAAATTGATATGCATGTTCCGGGAAACACACGGCAAAAAGATGTTTATTTTATTCACGACTCAACAAAAAATCCTCAGGAATGGTTGGTTCAGCTTTTGCTATTGAAAGATTTGCTGTTAAGCGCGTCGGCAAACACAGTTAGTTTTGTTCTTCCAAATATTTTATACAATAGAAAAGACAGAAAAGACAAACCACATGTTCCAATTTCTGCGAGAGCACTTGCAAATTCTATTTCGCCTGGATTAAAAAGAATTATAACAATGGATTTGCACGCCCCGCAAATTCAGGGATTTTATCCTGCAAATGTTCCAATAGATAATCTTTACAGCTCTCCAAGTTTAGTTTCACATCTGAAAGAAAAAGATGATTCATTAAAATTGGAAGAAATTGTCATCGTTTCTCCAGATGCAGGCGGAACAGACAGAGCAAGATATTTTGCAATAAGATTGGGGAGTAAAAATCCTTTAGCTGTTATTGACAAGAGAAGATTAATTGCAGGAGAAATTGAAGAGATGAGATTAATCGGAGATGTAAATGGAAGAGATACTTTAATCATCGACGATATAATTGATTCTGGAGGAACCGCGTGCAAAGGAGGACAATTGCTGAAAAAAGAAGGAGCAAAAAATGTATCCATTTACGCAACCCACGGAATTTTTACATCAGGAACACAAGAGCTCTCAAAAATTTTCCATAGAATAATGACAAGCAACACACATTATCAAAAAGAAAAAAATGTTGAAGTCATAGATATTTCTCCGGTTTTTGCAGAAGCAATTTATCGCGCGCAAGAAGGACTCCCAATTTCTAAATTATTTGATTGAAAATTTTTTTGTATGTTACAAAAGAAAAATAAATTGCTCACTTCGTTCAATATTAATACTATTTAGGTAGTGGAAGAAAAAATAAATTATATAAGATTACCTTCGAGAATTTAGATTACTTAATAATAGAAAATATCTGCGACGAGCGACTTTGTGGTATAGTAAAGGACGCTGGAATTTCTTTTTTTGCGCCTTTACTATTTAGTAAATGACTGAAGAAAAAAATTAAAGTCATTTACTATAGAGAGAAAAATTTGTATCAATAACTCGTGCGAAATTGCGAGCAGTGTTGTGAGCAGGTATTGTATTTTGATTTTAATATTTTTGATTTTGTCTATGTCCCTTTTCTTTAATCAATAATTTTATAAGCATCTTATATCTATTTTTTTCATGTGGGTGTGCCGGAGTGGTCAAACGGGCAGGACTTAAGTGCAACTGAAGAAATAAAATTCTAAGTTGTAAAGAAATCCTGTGGCTTAGTGCCTACGCAGGTCCGAACCCTGTCACCCACATAAAAAATATTGATTATAATTTTTTCTTAGAATTTTTTTGATAAAATTGATTTAATCAAAGAAATAATTTAAAAAGGATTAATCATATTAAAAATCATGGCAAAAATAGACGATTCTAAGGATTTGGAAAAAGCGCTTTCAAAAAACGAGCAGAAAATTTCAAAAGAACAGGAAATTGCTTTTATCAACGGTGTTTTGAATACTTTGGTTGCAGAAAGAAATGAGTTGATTAAGATGATTGGAAATGTCGAGATGATAATGCAGTCGCACATAAAACGACTTGAAGAACTCGGAATTAAAATTCAAAAAAAATAAATTCGGAAAATTCGAAGCTTCAGTAGCTCAGGGGTAGAGTGTTTGCTTCGTAAGCAAAAAGTCGCAGGTTCAAATCCTGCCTGAGGCTTTTGAAATTTTAATAAAATTAGTACGAATATAATTGATTTATCAAGATAGGCTCGTAAACTTTAGATTTTCAACATAATTAAACAAAATCTCCGTTGAGAATTTAAATAAATAGATAAAAATATTTTATCACACTATTTTTATTCCCATATCAATCTGCAAATGAAATGAGCAGGTTGTTTAAATAAATTTTATTCATATAAATTTTCTAATCTCTTACTGGAGGGATTTGCATTTCTTGAAATTTTATATTTGAAGGAAATTGCAAAATTCCTCCTCTATCTTGTCTATACATTGGTTTTAATTCCATTCCAATTCTGCTATAATCTGCATTTTGAGATGTTTTAACAACATAAGGAGTTACAAGAAAAAAAGTTCTTCTTCTGCTTGTGTCATATTCGTGCCCAGAAGAAACTAAATCAATTAATTCTCTAACAACCGGAATTTTTCTTATACCTTCGTCAAAAAATGTAAAAAAAGGCATTCTTCTATTAATCCCTGTTTCAATTTCATATTCAAAACCAGCTATAACTAATTTGACACCCTGTCCAACTTCTACACTATTTTTTAATGTCTTTAGATAAATATTGTATTTTTGTTCAGAACCTGTTGGCACTCTTGTTCCTGTTCCAAGTTCCAAATCCATCGCAATTCTTTTATCTGCTCTTACAGTAGCTCCTAAAATTTTAACATAATTTTTAATTTCTTTAAATCTGTTTGCTCTTAGTATAGCCCCGCCTGCAACTGTTTCTTCAAAATAAGGGAACTCCTGGACAGTTTGAATTTCAGCTGATTTCCCATTTTCAAAAATTACAGGAGATCTTATTATTGTTTTTGCAACACCTTGGCTTCTCAACATATCAAGCCTTGCTTCAAATTCTCCTTGGTCCCCTTCATAAATAACTCCTAATATATTTCCCATATCTAATTTCTCAGGAGCTCTGCTTAGCAAAACCCCCGGGTCTTTTACATCTAATATTGGAGAAAATCCTTTTGTCCCTTTAATAGGAGATAATTTTGCCCTGAATGTTCTGTCTTTTGTAAAATCAGCATAAGTTTCATAAATCTCAATATAAAGCATAATCTGCGGAATTGGTTTATCAATAACTCTAATTAATTTTATAACATCCTGGATTGATGTTTCAAGTGTTTGTGATGTTTTGTTTAATTGAATTAAAAGATGATTTGTGCCTGTTGTATAACTTATTTTGCCGACACTTCCAGGAAGTTGTTCTTCAACTATTTTTTTTATATTAGTTGCCTCTATATTTCTCGGAGAATATGAAATAAAATTATTACCTTGTATAGAAAAAGTAGTATATTCATCCTTATACATCAGTAATTCATCCTGATTAATAATATCTTTATTAAGTTGAACATCAGGATGCATTATAACTTCTGTAGATTGTTTTTCAATAGGATTTACTCTTGGTTGAAAATATTTTGATGTGCATCCAGTTAAAGACAATGGCAACGCCGAGGCAAAAGCAAGCGCATAGATAAGAATATCTTTCTTTATCTTTTTTGTTTCATTAACTATTTTTTCTAACATTTTTCAAATAAAAAATTAATACAATTTAAAAAAGTATAGAATATCTAATCATTTTAAGAATATATACTTTTCGGTAATAGAATTTTTAAATTATAAACTTATGCACGAAAATACTTCTAAAAATAAATTGCTCGCCTCGCTCGTATTGATATTATTAAATTAGTAGAAGAATTATTTGTTATTATATTCATTTTATCGTCGAGGATTTATATTATTTCATTTTATCAATCTGCGAGTTTATGAGCAGGTTGTTTAAATAAATTTATTTGGATAATTTTTATTTCCCAACTAATTCTAGTAAGTTTTTTTGCTTACATATTCATACGCAGATTTAGCAGCAATTGCCCCTTGCCCCGACGCCACAACAACCTGCTTCAATTTGTGATGAGTAATATCTCCAGCAGCGTAAATTCCTAAAATAGAAGTTTTCATTTCCTCGTCGACAACAACACATTTTTTTTCATCTAATTTTAAATCCAATTCTTTTGCAAAATCAATTATTGGAACAGAGCCAATTTCAACAAAAATTCCATCTAATTTAATTTCTTTTTCTTTGCCTTTTTGCTCATAAACTAATGCTTCAACTTTTTCTTTTCCTAAAATTTTTCTTGGAATAGAATCATAATGAATTTCAACATTTTTTTTATTCTCCAATCTTTTTGAAGTTATGTCTTCACATTTTAATTTTTCTCCTCTGTAAAAAATATGAACTTTTTTTGCCAAATCGCTCAGTGCTAAAGCAGAAATCGCAGCACAGTCGCTTCCGCCAATTACAGAAACAATTTTATTCTTGAAAAAAAACGCGTCGCACGTCACGCAATAACTCACACCTTTTCCAGTGAATTCTTTTTCTCCAGGAATATTTAATTTTTTTCTCTCTGTTCCACTCGCGATAATTACTGCCTTGCATTCAATTTCTTCTTTTTTTATTTTGACTAAAAAATCTTTTCCTTTTTTGCTGACTTTTTCAACATCAGATATTATAATCTCAACATCATATTCTTTTAATTGAGTGTAAAACTGATGCATTAATTTTCCTCCAGTTCCTTTGAAGCCCGGCCAGTTTTCCAAAAGCAAAATTGAATTTGTAGTCCCTCCAATATCTTTGCTGATTACAATTGTTTTTAATCCGCTTCTTGCAGCATAAATGCCAGCAGTCAAACCAGCAGGCCCAGCACCAATTATTACCAAATCACATTTTTTCATAAAGATTATAAAAAAAGATTATTTATAAAACTTTATTATATTGGTGAAAATAATTCTTTTAAATTTCATAGCAAATTAATCATCTCAAAAATTGTGTTCCTGTTGTCGCGATTGATAAAATAGAAGTACTGTGAGAAAATTCTTTATCAGCTTACTTAAATTTCCCGACGGAAAATCCAAGCGAAGCGGGATTTGGAGTTAAATAAATCTGCGAGTTTTACGGGCAGGCATATTATATAAAAAATATTTGTAATATTTTATTTAAATTACGGGGTTGATTTTACTTTTTCAAAACCTTTAATAACTATTTCTCCTTAATAAAAACATGCAGAAGGAAATTGCGAAACTGCTGAAAAAAGCAGTTGATGAATTAGGAGAAAATGTTGAGATAAAAGAGGAAGAAATAGAATCAAAAATAGAAATACCCAATTCTGAAAACGGCGACTACGCGTTTCCATGTTTTTCTTTGGCAGGAAAAATAAAAATTCCCCCAGTTGACATGGCTCTTCAGATTCGTGAAAAAATAAAAAAAATTCCCGATGCAATAAAAGATATTCAGACAAAAGGCCCCTACATAAATTTTTTCTTGGACAGAATAACTCTCGCAAAAAATATTATTTTAGAAATAAAAAAACAAGGAGATAATTTTGGAAAATCTGCAATAAAAAATCCAAAAAAAACAATGGTTGAATTTCCGTCGCCAAATACAAACAAGCCACTGCATTTAGGGCATTTGAAAAATATGTCAATCGGAGAAAGCGTTTCAAGAATTCTGGAATTTTCCGGGGAAAAAGTAATAAGAGCAAATTTAAACAACGATAGAGGAATTCACATTTGCAAATCAATGCTTGCTTACAAAAAATTTGGGAAAAATAAAAAACCTTCCAAGAAATTAAAATCAGACCATTTGGTTGGCGACTTTTATGTTTTATTCGCACAAAAAGCAAAGCAAAATCCAAAATTAGAAAACGAAGCGCACGAAATGCTAAGAAAATGGGAAGCAGGCGACAGTGAAATTTTGGCTCTCGCAAAAAAAATGAACAAGTGGGCTTTAGACGGGCAAAAACAAACTTACGAGAAATTTGGAATTCATCACGACAGAGAATATTTTGAATCTGAAATTTATTCAAAAGGAAAAGAAATTGTTCTGGACGGAGTTAAAAAAAGAATTTTCCAACAGCAGGAAGATGGCTCAGTAAAAATAAATTTGGAGCAGGAAGGACTTGGAGAAAAATATCTCCTGCGCCCCGACGGAACTTCCCTGTATATAACTCAGGATTTGTATCTTGCAAAATTAAAATTAGACGAGTTCGATTTAGATTCTTCAATTTACATAACTGGAAGCGAGCAGGAATATCATTTCAAAGTTTTATTTTCTCTGCTGAAAAAATTGGGTTTTAATTTCTCAGAACAGCTTCACCATCTTTCTTACGGAATGGTTAATATTCCTGAGGGAAAAATGAAATCGCGTGAAGGAACTGTTGTTGATGCCGACGATTTAATTGAAAAAATTCAGGACTTAGTTAAAAAAGAATTAACGAAAAGAGAAAAGATTTTAAAAAAAGAATTGGAAAAAAGAAGTTCGACAATTGCTCTTGCAACAATAAAATACTCGCTTCTTAAAACAGATATAAAAAAAACAATGGTTTTCAATCCAAAAGAATCAATTAAATTTGAGGGAAACACCGGCCCGTATTTGCTTTATAGTTATGCCCGTGCAAACTCAATTCTGAAAAAATCAAAAAATAAAAAATCTAACAAAAAAAATTTAACAGAATTGGAACCGCACGAAATTGAATTGATAAAAAAATTTTCAGAGTTTAAAAAAATCATCACGAATTCTTATAAAAATTTAAATCCGTCGCTGATTGCAAATTATTCTTATCAGCTTGCGCAGACATTCAATGAATTTTATCATTCATGCCCTGTTATTGGTTCAGAAAATGAGGATTTTAGAATTTCTCTTGTTGAATCATTCAGAATTATTTTAAAAAATTCTCTTTATCTTTTGGGGATTGATGTTTTGGAAAAAATGTAAATATCAATTAAAATAAAAATTGCTCGCTTCGCGAGATATTGATAAAAAATAGTAATACAAAAACGTCGTCGATAAATAATTAATAACTTGTAGTTTCTCCCACTATTTAAATAAAATAAATTGCGAACATCGTGAGCACTAATATTTTTAATCACCCGAAATAAAAACCTATTTAAATCTTCAATTCGAAGAATTGAACGAGTTAAAAATGCGATGCATTTTTAAACACTAATTTCTTGAGATATATAATTTAGTAAATAAAAAAGGAGGTAAAATGGCAAAACAAGGAGGAAAGTTATTGAATATTGTTGCGTGGTTAACAGGAGTGATTGTTTCATTGGCAGTTGCTTTTGGAATGATTGGCGAAGTGCTTACAATACCTTATTTGCCCGCAGTAGTTACAGTAATTGTCGGGTGGATAGTAGTTGTTACAACTTTACTAGGTGTTATCTTAGCATTGCTTAAATCCTAAACTTTTTTATTTTTTATTTTTTATTTTATATTACCTGCTCGTTGACACTCGCAGATTAATTTACTCAAAAATCGCTTTACATTAGATTTCCTCGTCGACAATTTAAATAAATAATAAGAAATTTTCACACATTACTTTTATTTCTATATCAATCTGCGAAGTAGTAGATTATTTAACTAATCTCATACAAAATAATTTTTATACTCTTAATTACTTTTTAACTTATGAAATTAATTCCTAACCTAAAAACATCAAATAGAATTTTCCTCGCACCAATGGAAGAGGTTAATGACATAGCATTCAGAATTTTGTGCAAAAAAGCAGGAGCAGGATTAACTTTCACCGGAATGATTCATCCACTTTATGAAAAAGAAATTTATTTAACTGACTCTCCAATTTTGCAATTATTCGGAAATTCAGATGAAGGAATAGAAAAATTCATAAAAAAATACGACGACAAAGTTTCTGGCTGGGATTTTAATCTCGGTTGCCCTGCAAAAACCGCGAAGAAGCACTACTTCGGCTCATTTCTCTCGGATTTAGAAAAAATAGAAAAAATTCTTTCCACAATGAGAAATTCAACAAGAAAACCAATTATCATAAAACTAAGAAAAACAAAACAAACCCCCAAAATTTTAAAACTCGCGAAAAAATATTGCGACGCTGTTTGCATTCATCCAAGAACAATTTCTCAAGGTTACTCTGGGATTCCGGATTTAAAATTCGCAGAAAAAATAAAATCAAAAACAAATCTTCCAGTTATATATTCTGGAAATGTCACAAAAGAAAACGCCCCTGAATTGCTGAAAAAATTTGATTATGTCATGATTGG
>CAYITA010000028.1:4481-10272 GCA_964366165.1 Candidatus Woesearchaeota archaeon | reverse complement strand
TTCCCTTAACATAAGGCAAATTAAAAACAGCTTCTTCTGCAGATTCTCTGTCTTCAGCTTCTAAAAGAATGTAGCCTCGCAATCCGTGCGGACGTGAAACAGAATATACATTAAGATTCTTTTTTTCCACTCTTTCAGAAATCATATCGAGTGCTCTTTCTTCTTTGTTTGTTGTAACTTTTATAATGAAAATCATTTTTAGTTTATTTTATATTATTTTTATCTCCCGACTTCGCACGAGTTATTTATTTTTAAATTTTGTCTCTACCACGAAGTCGCTCGAGTTCCATCTAAGTTCTAATATCTTAGAACCAGTATAATTAATTGAAATTAATGGTTTATAAATTTTTCTTTGGAGAAAATTGGTTCGCTTCACTCACGATTGATATAAAAAAGTAATGAAAGAAACAACTTTTATTATTTTATCGACGATGTTTTTCACTTATTTATTATATTTCTCGAGCGACGAAGTTGCGAGCAAATTTTGGGCGGGTGGGCGGGAAGAAATAATAAAAGATATTAAACAAATATTTATTTTATTGCGTGAAGAAAAATAATTTTATGAAAATTGAAATTACAAATCCGATGGCTCCGAGAATTAAAATTCCAACCGCAGAAACTTTTGCAACCTGCTCGAATTCTTTTCTAGACGGTTTTCTCAAAACATACCAAACTCTTCTGCATTTTACAAGAAATGATTTTGTTGGCTGGATTATATTTACCATTGAATAGATAAAGATGGGGGCATTAAAAATGTTTTGGAAAAGAATTTGCGTTCGCTTTGCTCGCGATTAATAATAAAATAAGTAATAGAAAATCTAACGATAGAAAGTAGTTTTTGATAATTAAACGACGATACAAAAATTATTTTTGTTATATAATAGTCGGTTACAAATTTTAGTTTTTAATTATTCAATTATCTTAAATGTTAAAGAATGATTTTCTTCTATTGAATCTGGTTTTTTGTAAGAATCAGAAATGCGTTGAATTTTTTCTTGATGTTGTTCGCAAATTGATGTTGTTGGAGCATTAATTAAAAGACAAATATCTGTTAAAGCATCTGAAAAATTAAAATTACTAATGGAGTTATATTTTACAACAGTCAAACCAGTGTCTTGCGAACTGTAAAAATCCAAAGCAATTCTAAATTCAAAATCTCCTGTTTGGGGGGCAATTACTTGCATTTGCTCGAGAGTTTTGAGTGGTTTTAAATCTGGAAAAAGATTAAGAATTTTATTTAAAATTTGTTCTCCTCTTTGATGAGCTTCTGAAAAAACATTTCTGTCCTTTGCTCCGTGATATCTTTCCTCTTCTCTTACATGCAACCAATGAAGGTGTTTTATATTGCATTCTAATGTTTTCATTTTTTAGAAGAATTAATTTAATCTTATAAATATTTTTATATTAGAATGTCATCATTCAAAAAACTCAATCCCAAGTTCTTCTTCAATTTCCTGATGTTTTCTTGATTCTAAGGTGTCGCTGTGTCCTAAAATTTGCGCGCTTTTAACTCCGGTAATAATTAATAAAACCCGAATTGATTTTTCCATGTCGTCGGAAATTTGAGCACCCCAAATCATTTTCGCGTCTGGAGAAAGTTTGTTCCCAACTGTTTCTATGATTGATTTGCATTCGTCCAAAGACATGTCGGGCCCACCGATAATATTAACTAATGCTCCTGTTGCATTTGAAATATCTACGTCGAGCAACGGATTTTGAATTGCCTTTTCCACTGCTTCTAAAGCGCGATTTGAAGAATCACTCTCGCCCATTCCAATTAAAGAAACTCCCCCATTTATCATTATTGCCTTTATGTCTGCAAAATCCAAATTTACTAATCCTGAAATTGTTACTAATTCTGTTGTTCCTTTTACTGCATTTGTTAAAATTTCGTCTGCGATTTTAAATGCTGTTTGAAGAGGAAGTTCTGGCGCGAGTTCAAGAAGTTTGTCGTTGGGAATTACAATCAAAGTGTCTACAACAGATTCCAGTTTTTCCAATCCATTCATTGCATTTTCTATTCTTTTTTTTCCTTCTATTGAGAAAGGCATTGTTACAACTCCAATAGTTAATGCTCCTTGTTTTTTTGCTATTCCTGCAACAATCGGCGCTGCACCTGTTCCTGTTCCTCCTCCTAAACCGCAAGTTATGAATATCATATCGCTATTGCTGATTTTCTTTTTTATTTCTGCTTCTGATTCTTTTGCTGCTTCTTCACCAATTTTTGGATTGCTTCCTGCTCCAAGCCCCTGAGTTAATTCTCTTCCAATTAATATTTTTTGGTCTGCATTTGCATAAAGTAAATCCTGGGCGTCAGTATTTATTGCGATTAATTCCCCTCCCTTAATTCCTATTTCCTTCATTCTGCTCAAAGAATTATTTCCTCCGCCGCCAATCCCTATGACTTTTATTTTTGCAGATTGTTTTTTCAGAAGCTCTTCTAATTCCTTATCCATTTCTTTAACATCAGAAGACATTTCTGTTATATCCTCGAAACGGTTTTTTGCAACCTCTCCCATAAAAAAATTATGAGAGGGAAGTTTTTAAAAATTTGTATTGTAAAACAACACAAAGTTTAGAAGGAGATTTGAGGATTATTGTTTTTTAATTTTAAATTATATCGGATGCAAACCTGGAAATTCAAGTCCGGTTGTTTCTTCATAATTAAATGCTATATTCATTACCTGAACTGCATTGCCTGAGGCTCCTTTCATAAGATTATCAATTGCAGAAAGTGCGACAACTCTTCTAGGATTTTTTGGATTGACTGCAAAACCAACATCACAATAATTTGTTCCGATTAATATCTTTGGTTCTGGATGGCGATAAATCCCACGATCATAATGAACAATTCGAACAAAGAGTTCTTTTCTGTAACAATTTCTAAAAATTTTAAATAATTCTTTTTCATTTATATTTTCTGCAAGATCGATATGAATTGTGGCTAAGATTCCTCTAACAATATCTAAAGAAGTAACAGACATATCAAATTTTTTTTCATCCAAATATTCTTTTGTAACTTGTAAAACTTCTTCTTTATGTCGATGTCCTGTTAGTGCAAATGATCGAATACATCTGCTTCGTTCTGGATGATGTGAACCTAAATTGGGTTTATTTCCTGACTCACTTGAACCAACTTTCACATCCGCTATAACTCTTTCAATTCCAACATCTTTGAAAGGTAAAAGTCCGAGGATAATTGCAGTTGCATTACAACCTGCCCCGCTCATATATTTAGCATCTTTAATTTTTTCGCGTGAAATTTCCGGAATAGCATAAACAAATTCATTTAATAATTCTGGTTTTGGATGTTCTCTTCCATAAGTATCTCTATAAACTTCTGAATTATTTAATCTAAAATCTGAAGATAAATCGATGATTTTTTTTCCTAATCCTTTTAATTCTTCCCACCTCTCGGAGGACTCACCGTGAGGAAGACACAAGAAAATTATATCTGTTTTTTTAGATAAATTTTCTAATTTTTGGAATTTTAAATTAGTTTGTCCTCGGAGATTGGGATGACAATGGTGTGCAAATTTTCCGAAATAATTTTCAGAGGTAATTGAGGTCACCTCAACTTTTGGATGTTTAATCAACAGCCTTAATAATTCTCCTCCGGAATAACCACTTGCTCCGACGATTGATGCAGTAATTTTTTCTTCCATTTAAAATTATTTAATTTTAGATTCTTTTGATTCAACTTCCATTATTTCCAATTCCATTCCAAAAACCTCTTTGAATTTCTCACTGAATAATTCTATAAATTGCTTAAGTTCTTTTTCCTTGCCTTCAAGATGAATTATTATTTTGTCTTTAACCTCGAATTTCAGAGGTTTTCTGAATAAAAATTCTATGAATGATTTTACTTTTTCGTTGATGTCCTCTATTTTTCTAATTACATTAATATTGTATTTTACATTTTTTCCTGCTAAAGGATGATTAAAATCAACAATAACTCTGCCACCAGATACTGAAAGAATTTTTCCTAATCTTCCGTCGAAGTTGAAAATCATTCCTGCAGTGGGCATTTGCTTTTGCTTTGAAAAAATATTCGTGGGCATAACTTGGACTAATTTTTGCTGTCTTATTCCAAATGCATTTTCAGGAGACAAATCAATTTCATATCTTTTTCCAATTTCCTTGTCAATAAGAAAATTTTCTATTCCATTCAAAAACATTCCATGCCCCAAGGAAAAAATAAACGGTTTAGGCAATTCCTTGCTTGAAGGAAATAATTTTTCAAAATCTTCTTTAATATTTGAATCAAAAATCTTGTCTTCACTTGTTTTTCCAGTGAATTCTATCTCGAGGAAATCATTGGGAAAGATTTTTTTTGAATCCGAATTATTTTTTTCTACCATATAAAAAGAAAAAGAAATGGTTTTAAAAAGTTAATGGAAAGATATTTGTCACAATTTATTTAGCATAGTTTGGTTCATTCACATTCACGATTAATGAAATTTTTCCAGACATATGTCATGGAAAAATTTTTAGAGATTGAAGTAATGTGTAGAAGAATTTTTATCGGCTTACTTATATTTTCCGACGAGAAATCTATCGCGAGACGATTTCGAAGTTAGATAATTGAGCGAATGAAATGAGTGAGCTAATTTTCAGTATATCAATAAAATTTTTTTGTAATAATCTTTATAAATGTATTTTTTTTTGTTATATAATGGTTTTAAAATCAATTAATGCTACAGAAGCTAAACCCGGAATAAATATTCTTGTTGATGGAAAGGCTTGCACTGTCAGAAGCAACGACATAAGCAAGACAGGAAAACACGGACATGCGAAATGTAGAATAGAAGCTGTTGGGATTATCGACGGAAACAAAAGAGTTATAATAATGCCGGGGCATGATAAATTTGATGTTCCATTGGTTGAAAAAAGAAAAGGGCAAGTTCTTTCAGTAAGCGAAGGAAAAGTCAGTGTAATGGATTTAGAAAATTTTGAAACTATTGAAATTCCAGTTATCGACGAAATTAAGGAAGATTTGCAGGAAAATGACAATGTTGAATATTGGAATGTTGAAGGTGAGAAGATTGTAAAAAGGAAAGTTTAAATCTTCACATCATTCTGTTTTGCAACAGAAGATGAAAAAATTGTTAAGAGGAAAATATAATTCTTGGAAATAATTGTTGGAGAGGATAATTTACAATATATTGGCTCATTTCATTCGCAGATTAAAAAAAATTGAAGTAATATAAATTCTCGTCGACAATCTTAATTAATAACTGTGTTTTTCCGATACTATTTTTTAATATCGTTGAGTATTAGCGAAACACAAATTTCTCCGTAGTAAAAATATAAATAAATGAGAAAGAAATTTTCTCACTATACTTCTATATCCACATCAATCTGCGAATGAAATGAGCCGGTATATTATGTAAATAAATTATATTCGCATATTTTATAATTGAATTCTTACATAAGTTTAAAGATTTTAATTTTTGAAATTTTGAAAGTAAGTATAAAATCTTTAACTCATTCGCTTTTTATAAAATTACGAAGCGAAGATTTTAAAAACTAATTTCTAAATATATAATCATGGCGAAAATAGCTGAAGCTCAAAATAGAATGTACAAAAATGTTTTTGTATGCAAGGATTGTCATAGCAAGATAAGATCAAAACCTCTAAAAATTCTTGAAGGAAAAGTTAAATGCAGAAAGTGCGGAAAAAAATCATTTCGTCCCCTGAGGAAAAAATAATGAAACATTTTTTCCACTCCTTCAATTTTAAGAAAATAAAAAAATTGAAGTTAAGGAAAAAGTAAAAAATTGAAATTAA
>CAYITA010000028.1:0-4381 GCA_964366165.1 Candidatus Woesearchaeota archaeon | reverse complement strand
GAAAAAGTAAAAAATTGAAATTAAGGAAAAAATAAATAAAAGATGGTTAATTTTATTGCAATTGATTTGGGTTTGCTAGTTTTATTCATAGTTGTTACTTCTATTTTTTTATATAACAAGAGAAAAAATCTCGCGCAAGACGGCTGGCTGATGCTGTACAGAACAAAAAATGGGTTGAAATTAATTAATTATTTTGGAAAAAATTATAAAAAAACTCTGAAATCTTTAAGTTATGTTTCCATTGGTATGGGTTATATTTTAATGATTGGAATTACTTATTTAATTATTAATTCAGTTTATTTGTATTTTACCACATCCATAGCGACGACAATTAAAGCACCGCCAATTGCTCCGCTAATTCCTTATTTTCCTAAAATATTTGGATTACAAAGTTTTTTCCCCCCATTTTATTTTATCTATTTTATTATTTCAATATTAATTGTTGCTACAGTTCATGAATTCAGCCACGGAATTTTTGCAAGAAGATATGGAATAAAAATCAAGTCAACAGGTTTTGCTTTCTTAAAATATTTTCCGGCAATATTCGGGGCTTTTGTTGAGCAAGATGATAAGCAAATGAATAAAAAAAGCAAATTCGAGCAAATGTCTGTTTTGTCTGCAGGAGTTTTCGCGAATATTCTCGTCGCTGTTTTGTTTTTTGTAATAATTATCCTATACTTTTCTGCTGCATTTAATCCTGCTGGGGTAATTTTTGACAGTTATACCTTCACAATAGTTAATGCATCAGAAATAAATTCTATCAACGGGATTCCAGTAATTAATCCAACTTACGACGGAATTCTTAAATTAAATTTAAAAGAAGAGGGTTTGAATAAATTTAACGTTAGCGGAAGAAACTATGTTGCAACAAAGAATTTTTTAGAAAGGCAAAAAGGAACTAATGGATTATTGTTAATGTACGATGATGCTCCTGCAATAAATTCTGATTTAAAAGGTGCGATTAAAAATATTAATGGGGTGAATATTAATAGCAGAGAAAAATTTACAGAAGAATTAATGAAATATTCCCCTGGAGAAAAAATAAATATAATTTCCTTCGATGAAGAAAGCGAGAAAAAATATGAAATCGTTCTTGAAGAACGGCCAGATAATAAAAGTCTTCCTTGGCTGGGGGTTGGTTTTTTTGAAAAAGATATTTCTGGAATAAAAAAAATTATTTACATTGCTATTTTTTCTTTCAAAAATCCCAATATTTATTATGAATCGAATTGGGAATTCAGCCAGTTTATTTATGATTTGCTATGGTGGATAATTATAATTAATCTTCTGGTTGGACTTTTCAACATGCTTCCATTAGGGATTCTCGACGGAGGAAGATTTTTTTATCTAACAATTTTCGGTTTGACTAAATCAGAAAAAACCGCAAAAAAAGTATTCGGAATTGTTAGTTATTTCATATTATTTTTATTTTTAATTCTAATGCTAAAGTGGCTGTTTATGAGATTTTAGAATTTCATATTTAGGTTTTTATTTTTACGGCTCATTTCATTCGCCATTAATATAAATTAGTATGTGAAAAACGTCGTCGATAAATGATAAAAATATTTTTTTTATTTACTTCAAATATCCATCGCGAGTTTACGAGCGTAATATTCCTTTTTAGCAAAGTTTAAATCTTGTTTTATTTTTTTATATTCATGATTCCGGAAAAAATTAAAGAATTGTTAAAACCTCAGAAATTAAAAATTTCTGGACGCCATCAAGATTGGAAATCAATCTTGAGGAAACAGCATTATGAATTAATTGGCGAACATTCTGCAGTTCAAATATGCAGATGGACAAAAAATTCCATAAGGAATGAAGGTGTTTGCTACAAAGAAAAATTTTATGGGATAAAATCTCATTTGTGCTGTCAGATGACTCCTGCGGTTATGTGGTGCGATAATAAATGCCTTCACTGCTGGCGTGCGATTGAATTAACTCTCGGCAACAAAATAAGAGGAAAAATAAATTCTCCGACGGAAATTATTGATGAATGTATTAAAGCCCAGAGAAAATTACTCGAAGGTTTTAAGATAAACGAGAAGACAAGATATAAAACAAAGAGCAAAGCAGATATGAAAAAATATCTGGAAGCGCAAGAGCCGATGCAGTTTGCGATTTCACTTTCTGGAGAACCTACAATTTATCCAAAAATTGGAGAATTAATTTCAGAATTAAGGAAAAGAGGAAAAACTTCTTTTTTAGTTACAAATGGACTGCATCCTGAAAAAATTTTGGAATTAAATAAAAAAAATCAATTGCCGACGCAAATTTATGTTTCTGTGAATGCTCCTAATGAAAATTTGTATAATAAAATTCATAGAAGTTCAATGAAAAACGCGTGGAAAAAATTAAATGAAACTCTGAAAATAATTTCCAAACTTCGAGGAAAAACAAGAACTGTTTTTAGAATGAATTTGGTTAGAGGATTAAATATGTCAGAAGATTTGATTCGTGAATATGCAGAGTTAATCGGCAAAGCGAATCCAACATTTGTTGAAGTTAAAGGTTACATGTCAGTTGGTTTTGCGAGGCAGAGATTGGGTTATGACAGAATGCCGACTTATGAAGAAATGAAAAAATTTTCTGAAAAACTCGCGACAGCAACGGGCTTTAAGATTTTGGACTCGCATGAATTTTCAAGAGTGTTTGTTTTGGGGAGGGAGAAGGGGGAGTTGAAGATAAAGAAAGAGGAAATTTAGAAATTATATTTTAATAATTTTGAAATAACCAAGGTTTATTTTTTCTTGCTTGCATAAAACTTTCAAAATAGAGTTGTCCTTCTAATTTTGGATTATAAGTTGGATATTTTTTAATTCTGAAATCTTTATCAATTATTCTTCCTGCAAAAAAGTCAGTCAAATCTTCATCAACTAAAACATTAATTCCTTTTTTGTGCGCTCTTCTTGCAAGTTTTTCTACACAATCCCACATATGAAATCCTCCGACGACTAAAGTATCAACTGGAAGTATTTGGTTGAGAATAAAATCTTGATTTGGATAAGGATATTTTCCATTAATTTTTTTTGTTCTATGAGTTTTGGAATCCATACCAACATAAATAATTTTATCTTTTGGTTTTAATTGAATAATGTCAGATACAGAAGAATCATCTAAAAGTGCATAAACAATAGAAAAACCATTTAGTCTATATCTATAATGAATGCATGAATTAAGTTTTTTTGAATAATTAAATTTAACTTTTTCTTGTTCTGATAATTTTACATTTATTTTTTGTTCAAATATTTCTTGTTGAGGATATAAAAAAATAAATTTTTTATTTTGAGTATTTTCCATAAAATTGAATTTAAAATAAGGTTTTTATTATTTTGTGTAATAAAAATATAGAAATTATTCTTCAAATAATTCCAAATCTCTTAGATAACGAAGAATTACCGGAGTTAGTGCTGCGATTTGCAGAGGACTTGTTAAATTATGCCCAATATAAGAATTCTGACTATCTTGTAAATCTAATCCTGCACTTCCGGGAATTAAATGAATATGATGCAAACCAAATCTCCCCCATTCCAGTTCTGTTTTTTGTTCTAACTCTTTTAAAAAAGAATTTGCAAGTTCAATTTGCGGTCTAAAAATATCTTTTCCTCTTTCTCTTGGAAATTTTTCTGCTGCTTTTCTCCAAGAATAATTCATTTTAATTACTAACTGAATTCCAAAATCATTTCTGTAAATCTGAATGTCGTCTAAAAATTTCATTTTAAAATTTAATTATTTTATATCTTACCAACTAAATTATTTCTCTTTCTTAACTCATCAATTTGTTTTTCAGTTGTTGTAAAAATATCGCTTCCACACCCGCATATTTCAAGAAGTCTTCCTCCGTGTCCATCTTCATAAGTTTTTGTTGGTTTTTCTTTATATGCAAGATAACAATCCGAGCAAACAAAATCATAACCTCTTGCTTTTAAATTTTTTAAATGTTCTATTTCGACTTCAAGAATTGAATTGGTTTCCATTTTACAAATCAATAACTCCTTCTTTTGTTAAAGCAGCAAATCTTATTCCAACTGGAAGATTAATCAACGCGGAAATTAAAGCCATGTGTTCTTTTCCGTCGCCAGATGCGATGCTTAATGCAACCTCAGTTCCGTCGATTTTTCCTTTTAATTTTTCCCTAAATTCCTGCTGAAGTTCTTTTATTTTTTTATTCAAATCTATTTTAATAAATTGAAATGGTTTTTCGTGCTCAAATTCTTTTGCGAAATCGTCGCCGAGAACAATTACTTTGTCCCATTCTCCAAATTTAATCAAACCAGAAACCTGCGCCCAAGTTCCTTTTCCTGATGAAAGCAATGCTACTAATTCCATGCGAGGAAACCCCTTGATTTTCCTCGCGCTCCTTCCTCGAAGCGCTGAAGGG
>CAYITA010000027.1:7469-10475 GCA_964366165.1 Candidatus Woesearchaeota archaeon | reverse complement strand
AATTGCGTAAAGTTTTTATACTAAAATAATTAAAAATAAATATGAGAAGAATAGAAATTAAAGAACAGAAAGATAAAAAAAAGAAAAGAAATCAGTTGATTGTAGGATTAATTTTAGTAGTATTAATGTTCGTAAGTGTTGCAAGTTATGCTTTTGTCGGAAGCGATAAAGAGAATAAACAAAATCCGAATAAAATAAATTATAATGGTTTTGATTTTTACAATCAAAATGATTTCTGGATTTTAGATAATAAAAACCTGCAATTAATTTTTAAATATAATCCTGAACAAACAAAAAATATTTCTGTTAATGTAAATCAATTAAGCACTTATTACAATAAACCCTTATATCTCTCTTCAGAAGATGTTGAAGCTGAATTAGAAATATACAGGAATCTTCAGGGATATTCTCAAAGAATTCAACGCGCGTGTGTCGAGGGAAAAAAATGCGATGACAATATTCCAATAAAAACTTGTGAGGACAATTTTATAATTATAAAAAAAAGTGAGATTGTGAATATCTTACAAGATAATAGTTGTGTTATAATAGAAGGGCCTGCTGAAAATTTGACTATGATTGCTGATGAATTTTTATTTAGATTATTTGAAATAAAATAAAGAAATTGCCTAAAATTTCGCGATCTCTGCAGCAAGTTGTGGAGTATTTTCCGTGAAATTTTTCGCTTTCAGCGACAGGCAATTTCAGTCTTTTCAAATCTGCCGCAGCAGGTTGCGTGGTATTAAATTCAGATTTGAAAATAAAAAGAATTTCCAAAAATATGAAAGCTGAAATTCTTTAAAATTTCCTACCTCGCAGTTGAACTCGGTAGAGAATAATAGTATTTATAAAGATTTGACAAAGAAATAAAATATGGAAAAGAAAAAAGAGAAGAAAAAAAGTAGTGAAAAAATTTGCGAGACATTTGAAATAGAAAAAGAAAGTAAAGAAAAAATAATTAAAACCTGCGGAAACGAGACTGAAAAGCATTCTTCTAAAAATGATGCCAAAAAAGAAAATAAAATTCTTGCAATGGTTTTATTATTTTTAGGAATTGCTCTTATTTCTTTTATTATAGTTTTTTTTATTATTGATTCTTCTAAAAAATTCACATATAATAACATTAAATTTGACATAATAAAAGAAAAAGAGGTTAAATTTTATCATACTGTTGTTCCTTTATCCAATGGAAATATAATTGTCAATTACAATGTGTTTTTAAGAAAAGATCCCAGAGTGATTGGAAAAAATGTTCCCTTGAAGGGGAAAGTTTTTTTATCAGATATGTTGGTGTTGAACAGCACAGATAATTTTAACTGCGACGGAGATGGTGTTATTGCAATAGCAAATTTTCAGCAAATAATTAGTGGTTTTGGGACAAAAATTATCAATGATAAAAATGCAACTTGCGATGAACAAGGAAGATATATGTTTGTTAATCTTTTAAAAGGAAATGAAACAAAAATTGAAAGATTCGGACCTGTATGCTATAATTTTTACATTAACAACTGTGAGATATTGGAGGTAACTGAAAGATTTTTATTAAATTTGTTAGAAAGAGAAAATCAAAAAAACGATGCACCGTCATACTGAAGTGTTTGGTTTGCCCGGCGCTCGTTTTTAGGATTTGGAAATTCTCGCACACTTCGGTGTGCGTTTCTTCAAGAATTTCCAAATAATTAATTTCTTTTTGATTTTTGCCTTAAAAATTCTATAATTGCCGGAAGAATTGAAATAAATATTATTGCAAAAATAACAAAAGTAAAATTATTTTTTACGAGAGGTATATTTCCAAAATAAAATCCGGCGGATAATAAAAGTGCTACCCAAAAAATACCTCCAATTACATTATAAAATAAAAATTTGTTATAGTTCATTTTTCCTATGCCGGCAATAAAAGGTGCGAATGTTCGAATTATTGGAACAAATCTAGCAAATATAATTGTTTTTCCCCCATATTTTTCATAAAAATTGTGGGTTCGTTCAATATATTCTTTTTTAATTTTCCATTTATTTACAATTGCTTCTCCGAAATATTTTCCTAAAATATAATTTAAACTATCTCCGAGAATTGCTGCGAAAGAAAGAAGAATAAAAATAAATAATATATTCAAAGAACCTTCTGCAGATAAGGCTCCAATTGCAAAAAGCAAAGAATCTCCCGGAAGAAATGGTGTGATAACGAGTCCGGTTTCAGCAAAAATTATTAAAAATAAGATTAAGTAAACTAAAATTCCATAACTATCTATCAAAAAAATCAAAGATTTATCTAAATTAGCAACAAACCAAATTATTTTCTCAATAAAAATTAAGAATAGAAAAAAAGCTTCTGATAAAAGTTGGATTACCATTTTATATTTTTATAAATAAAGAAAAATTCGACCGCCAAAAGCGAAAAAATTTGCAGGAAATACCTCCTAAATTGTTTTGGCAAATTTTTAGAATTTTTCTGTCTTTTCAATTTCGCAGGCGTGGTATTAAACCCGAAATTGAAAATAAATTTAATATCTGAATAAATTGGAATTTCTCTTATTTTAAAATATTTCACTTCTGAAAACCATATTAAAACGACGAACAGGGTGCTTATTCCATACCAAAAAATAATATGAGTTGCATTGAAAATATTAGAATCAAAAACAAATAAAAAGATTAAAGAGGATATTCGAATTATATTTAAAACTAAAAAAGAAAGCAATGCGATAGCCAACATTTTAATCCTTTTATTTAGTTTAATTTTTGGCGTCGATAAATTAAGAATTAACAAAAAATAATAAGCTGAGCCAGCGATGCAAGCAGAAATTAATTCTATTGAAATTTCCTGCCCTATCAAAAGAATATTTGGAGAAAGCAAGGAAGAATCAAAAAATAAATTTATTAAAAAATAAACCGGATAAATTGTTAGTGGTGTAAAAATTAAATAAATTAAATATAAATTCGGAATTGCTAAAACCAAAAGAAAGGCGTATCTTATTAAAATGTCTAAAATATTTTTTGAATTAAAGTTCATAA
>CAYITA010000027.1:0-7369 GCA_964366165.1 Candidatus Woesearchaeota archaeon | reverse complement strand
TTTTGTTTCAGTTTTTGGACATCCTATAAGTCCAACACCCAAAATTCCAATCAATCCTAATTTAAGAAATTTATTTTTCATTTTTAAAATTATTTTCTAGCAACTCTAACTGCTACAACTATAATTATTATTACTAAAATTATGTTTAAAGCACCAATAGCCCACAAATACCAATTGTCTGCTGTAATTCCTGGTATTCCTTTAAAGTTGAAACCTTTTGTTACACTTACTGAAACTGGTTGAGATAAAAGCAATTGTTCTTTTGAAAGTGCTTCGATATTAAATGTTTTGTCTCCTGAAGCGTCGCTTTTAACATTAAGTGTTATCAAAATAGATTTTGATTCTCCTGCTCCTAATGCAAAACTTGGTTCATTAATATCGGCTGAAGATGCCCAGTCAGAATATCCAGATGCTTTTATAGAAAATGTTTGCAATTTAGTTCCAGTATTAGTTAGTGTTGCTTTAACAACAAGATTTTCTCCAGCTTTTCCACCAGATTCTAAACTTGCTGCTATCAAAACAGAATTTTGTTCAACACCGCAACTTCCTTCTACTTTCAAAGAGGATGTAAATACTGCCTGATCGTTATCATTCTCGTAAACATCGTCGTTATCATCTAATACTCTAAGCTCAATAGTGTGTGATTTTTCAGCTGCATCCTCAGGAATATTAAATTTGAAAGATAATTTTTCTTTGTCTAACATATCTATATCTCCAATTTCTATTTTTTGATTGTTAAGTCCCAAAGAAGGATTATAAATTATAACAGATACTTCATTTTGGTCGTCTGCGCCAATATTCCAAACATCAGCTGTAACTTCTACTTCTGAACCACACTGAACTGTTTCTGGATTAAATTTTATATTATTTAATACTACGAAATCATCGTCGATAAATAGAGTTGTTGGTTGATCATCGCTTACGCAAGTGTCTAATCCGCTATCTTCAACTTCTGCTGTTGCTTTAACAAAGAAAATATAATTTTCCTGATTCTCATCATTAATATCATCAGGATTAATTTGGAAAGATAATTTAACTTTTTCATCTTTTCCATTTTTAAGGTCAAAATCTTTTTCAGATTCTTCGATTATCCATTCGCTATTGTCTGGGTCGTATAATCCCCAACTAATTTCTATATTATTAATATCACTATCTCCATTATTTTCAACAGTAATATCAACTTCAATTTTATCTAAAAGATACCATTCATCGTCATTTTCTCCAAATCCATCCACATTATTTATTTCAACATCAAGAGATAAATCGTTTCCAACATTGTTGAATTCGCAGAAACTTGATTCTGCAAATGAAATTTTTTGAGTAGCAGCAGATGATATGTTTCCTGATGCATTTAAAATTGTAGAATAATCTTTTGCAAAATCAAAATTAAAACCTGGTGGAATAGTATAATTAATATTAATTGTCTGAGGAGTTCCTGAAACTAATGTTATTGGAACTAAAGGAGAATAAGTAAATGTAATAGTATTACTTCCTTGAATTATATCACTAAATGATAACGCAGTTAATGTTTCGTTTTTATCACTCTTTATATTAATAGTAGCAGAATTTCCTGTTTGAGATAAAGTAGGAACGCTTGAAAAAGTAATTGTAGCGCTCACTAAACTAATTAAAAATATCAAAGACAAAATACTTACTGCAAACAAATTTAATGATTTGTTTTTCATTTGTAATCATTCCCCAGTTACTATGGTTTATAAATATTTCTGTTTTTTAGAATATAATATATTTTGTTGATTAGAAAAGATTTATATAATTTTAATTCTATATTTATTGACGAAGATGGTGGTTAGAGCTAGAGAAAATTTAATCGGCGCATATGCTTTTCTAATTGGAGTTATATTAGCAGTTATAATCGGCTTGTCAACAACATTAATTTCTCTTAAATTCATAAGCGACAATAATACAATGATTTATGGATTGTTAATTTTTCTCGGATTAATTGTTGGGTTTGCAGTAAATATGAATAGTAAAGATTCGCAAACATTTCTTATTGCAGGAGCAGTTTTAGTTATTGTCAGCAGTTTAGGAATGGAAAGTGTTACAGGTTCGTTTATTGGAATAAAAATAGCGTCGGTGATGAAATCAATTTTCGGGGCATTGTCTGCAATGTTTGTTCCTGCAACAATTATTGTAGCTCTAAAAACTGTGTTTAATATTTCGAATATATAATTTTGTTTTGGAAATAAAAATTTAGATTTATGTTCAGAAAAAATACCTGCTCATAAATTCGCAGATTTTTTATTACTTAAATAATGTAAAACGCGACGACAGGAGCGCAATTTTTTATTTAATACGATTTTTTTAGATGAAAAACGATGGCCGATATTTTCTAAGTTGTATTTCATCCATTTTTCAAATCCCCAATATTAATCACCTTCAAATCAAAATCCAATCTCGGGCAAGCAGTATTTATCCAGCATTGAATTTCTGGAAAATTTTCAAATTCGCTTTTGTTTATATTATTACATATAAATAGGTAAGATTTCTTTTTCGCGTGTTTTTTGAATTCCAAAGCTTTTTTTAAATTTTCCTGTCCGGGTTTTGTTGAAATTAAAATTCCTATTTTATCTGAATTCAAAAATTTCAAATAAGATGCTTTTTTCTTCATCTTTAATGATTTTATATATTCATCAGAAATTTTTTCCAATTGATTATTGCATAAAATATAAACTGGAAGATTGGATTCTAAAGCCAACGAAACTGCGTGAAATTTCCCGTCGGTGATTAATAAAATTGCTTCAGTATTTTTTGGAAACAACAAAAACCTTTGGTTTTTGAGTGCTCCGAAAATTTCCAATTTTCGCGGTTTTGGAGAAGAGCAACCCAAAACTTGAACAAAAGAAGTTATGTTTTTTTGTTTTAATAAATTTTTTATTTGATGAGCTATTTCTTTGTATTGTATAGAGTAAGCGATTGCAATATTTTCAGGGAGTTTTTTGCAAATGTCTAAAATTTTTTTTTCATTTAATTTTGATTTAGATTTTACAGGAATAAATAATGTTTTCATGAAATGGAAAGAATCTTTGAGTTTTTAAAATTAATTAAAGATTTGAACCATATCAAAAGAAAAATTGCTCGCTATCACTCGAGATAAAAAACCGAAGTGGTGGAAGAAATAACAGGTTATTATTTATTATCTTACCGACTACTCGCGACTTCGCACGAGTTATTAATATTTAATTTACTCTCTACCACGAAGTCGTTCGGAATTTACATTACTTAAATTTTATCCATCGAGCGACGAAGTTGCGAGCAATTTTTTCTGTTGAATATATTAAATTTTAAGATTTACTTAATAATTTTTTATCATTTAGAAATTCTCGAAGAAAAAATCCAATTATCTTTTATCAAATCAAAAATATTTTTTCTAATAAAAATCATTTCTTGAATGTTCTTTGTTAACTCTTTCGTCTGCTCTTTCTATTTTTGCGAATGATGGGGTTACAATGATTGTATTCTCACCGAAACCTGCAATTGTTCCTTCAAGGGCATCTGTTGTTTTTTTAATTTTTGAAACTGCTCTTTTCAATTCAATAGGATCTTTTTTTCTTAAAATTCTAATATCTATCATTGCAATAGTGTAACCTTCTCTGATAACATTAAGAATGTCATTAACTTCTTCATAATTTTTCAAAACAAACAGCTTTACTACAACCTTGTTATTTTTTTCGGGCTGAGTCAAGTCAATTTCCAAATACTCGTCGGCAACACCACTTCCTCCCCTAATTGCTTTTTTTATCTTATCAAAAACCATATTAAAAATATATTTAATATGTTTATAAAGATTTCGGAGTTATTTTGTATATTTTAAAAATGTATAAACATTTTTAACTCATTCAAATCTTTCGATTTGAAGATTTTAAAAAATACGTAAGTATTTTTTAACTCATAGAAAATCAAAGATTTTCTATTCAACTCTTGCAAGTTGAAGATTTAAAAAATTAGTTTTTGAAGTTTTCAGTTAATTCTTTTCTTAATTTTTCAAGTTTTTCAGCAAGAGAATTTTCCTGCTTCTCGAGGGTTTTTAATCTTAATTCCAAAATTTTTTCTTTATTTTTTAATTCCTCTTTTATTTTTGATTTATCTGTTTTAATCATTAGTTGTCCGATTATTTTGAAAACTTCGTCGCCAGATTTTTCAATTTCTTTGCAAGCTTCTTGAGTTTCAATTAGTTCGATATTAAATGCCTGTTTTTGAAGAAGAAAATTTTGAAGATTTTGCTCAATTATCCGCATTTCCTGAATTTTGCTTTCAGATTTCATCTTAATTAGTTTTTATTTTTTTTACTTTTGTCCTTGGTTTGTAAAAAATCTTGCTTCCACAATTAGGACAGATAAATCTTTTATCAAGATTGCTGCTTGAAATCTTCTTCTCGCATTTGAAACATTTATATTGTGCCATTCGTATGAAAAAGGGTTTTCCTAACAATGTTCGCAACCCCACTCACATTGGATTACAATGCGGGTTCGTGAAATCGCTCAACCTTTCCCTCGACGCTGAGGGGCGATTTCTTTCTCGCTCGAGCCTGCTCTCGAACAAATTGTTGAGGCGATACTCGCGCAAACTCTCGTTGCCTCTGACTGAAATCGCATAAATTTAATTTAAATATCTGAATTTTCATTTTTTATTATTAATTTATTTTTCTCCGAGATAATAAACATCAGATGCAAATTTCTTCTTGCATTTTTTGCATTGCCAAATTCCCTTTGATAATCTTTTTGCAGTTCCTTTTTTACAAATAGGGCAAGTTTGTTTTTTTCTCTGCTTAATTTCAACTTCAACCAATTTTCTTTTTACAGTTTTTCCGTATCTTGCTCCAAATCTCCCTGCTGATTTTGTTTTTTTTGTTTTCGTTGTCATTCGTATGAAAACGCCGTTTTCCTAACAAGTCATCTTTCCTCCGACGCTGAAGGGCGATTTTTTCAATTGCCTCTGACTGAAATCGCAAATGGAACTTTTTATTTTTATTAATATTATAAAGAAGCGAAAAATATGTTTTTAAATATTTGCTTGTGAAAAAAATAAATTAATTGATACTCTGTGCTATTGATAATAATTCTTCGTAAAGGTTTCCTTTTCCTCTTTGAAGATCCCTTTTTTTTAATTCATCTAATAATTTATGATATGATGAGCTATCTTCTTTTATTGAATTTAATACATCCCTTAATTGTTCAGGTGATGTCTCCTCAACATACCTGTATGCTAAAAAGGGTGCATCACATTCCCATCCATCATTAAGATGTTTTAACCATAAATATTTCAAATGCTCCTTAAGACGAGGATTATTTGGATTTAATTCTATTAATTTATTAAAAGATAATGCCGCAAAAGAGGGTTCTTTCAACAATTCCTCATACATTTGTTCGTGTTCTTCACGAGGATAATTACTAACTGAACATATAATACCATAACAATATTTTTTCCAAAAATCATCTCTTCTATTTTCAATAGCTAGCGGAAGAAGTGTGGAGAGGGTTAAATCTTCAAGTTCTGTTGGTTCAGATACTTCAATTACCCCACATAAACGTTCTAATGTTTTAAATTTTAATTTTTTAGTTTCCTCATCTTTAGTTTCCCCATTAGAAACATAATCTGCAAATTCATTACCAATTTTTTTACAGACATCTATTAGAGTATTATAAATCTCTCTTGGTGTTTTTTCATTTCGAAGTGCCTGGATAATAAAATCCGTACAAGGTTCATATCCACTACAATCACTGGTGAAATCATCATTACTACAAAATAATTCTAAGGCAGTTTTTTCTACATCTTCTCTTTCCTGAAAATATTTTAGCGCTTTATCTCGAGATAACATAATTAATTCATAAAATATCTATTTTTAAATCTTTCCAAAAAATAAAAAAATGGGGCTGCGCGGATTTGAACCGCGGTCGTCAGGTATTCAGGAAGGCTCTCGATATTGATAGGCAATTGCCTCGAGACTTCCTTCACCCAAACCTGAAAGGCTACCAGGCTACCCCACAGCCCCTCATTGAAACAAATATAAATTATTTATAAAACTATTTTTTTTCTTTTTTCGGTGCGGATTTTGATTCTGAAGGTTTTGCTTCTTCTTTCTTTACTTCGGTTGTTTTAGCTCCTTCAGTTGCTGCTGGAGTTGTTGTTGTAGCAACTGTCGCTTCTTTAGCAGCTTTAGCAGCTTCTTTAGCAACTTCTTCAGCTTTGATTACAATTTCTTGAGCTTTTACAATTTCGTCGAATTGTGAATTTAATTCCTGTTTTTTTTCTGGAGATGTTTCTGTTTTTTCTTGTTCAATTTCTTTTTTGAATTTGCCCTCGTCAATCATTAAACCGACTTCTGAAGCCGGAACACCCTCGATAAGAACACCCAAACTAACGCATGTTCCAATAACTGTTTTAACAGCAGATTTTAAATTTTTTGATAACATGTAAGGCATTTTTGTTTTTGCAACAGAAATTATTTGCTCTATGGAGGCATTTGCAGAACATCTTTTTTTCTGCTCTCCTGAACCTTTAGCTAATCCAAATTCTTTTTTCAATAATTCTGAAACTGGCGGAGAAAATACATTAACTTTAATGTCTTTAGTTCTTGCGTCGATATCTAATTCGACTGGAACTTTCATTCCCCTGAATTTTGATGTTGCTTCATTTACTTTTGAAATTAATTGTCCGACGTTGATTCCTAAAGGGCCAACTTGCTGGCTTAAAGTTGGACCTGGCTGCATTGCTCCTCCTTCAACTAATAATTTAATTTGCGGCATTAGTTACTCCTAATTTAATTTCTAAATTTCTAATTTTTTTTCTTATTCCATTAATCTGTTTTACTTTTCTCCTGGATACATCAAGAGGTAATCTAGGAAGAATATAATCTAATTTTGGATCATAAACACCACTATTAGCTAACTCTTCACTAATTTTTTTTTCTCTTTTTCTAGGATAACCTAATCTACTAGCCATATACCACATATATATTTTATTCATTTTCAATATAAACCTCCAATTTCCGGACCTTGTTCTGAATCATAATCCCTATCTTGTTTTTTTTGTTCATTTTCTTCTTCAATTTCTTCTCCTTCTTCTCTTCGGATAACTTTAATATTATCTAATTTAATTGTAACTGGCAAGGGCACAACAGCACCAAGCAAACTTACAACCACTTCTTCTTTTTGCTTGTCTATTCTTATAACTTTCGCTTTTTCTTTTTTGAAGGGTTCGGAAATAATTTCTACAATATCTCCTTCTTTTATTGAAACTGTTGAGATTGAAGGTTCTATCATTCCTTTAACCTCGTCGTAGGAAATTGTTTTTCCGATAATTCCCTTAACATAAGGCAAATTAAAAACAGCTTCTTCTGCAGATTCTCTGT
>CAYITA010000026.1:1352-10536 GCA_964366165.1 Candidatus Woesearchaeota archaeon | reverse complement strand
TAATCATAGGAATTGTAACAATTTTTGGAGGAACTTTATTTGCAGTTATTTTGATTATTGCAGTAATAAAGGGATGGGATTATATTATGAATTATAGAATTCCAATAAATTACTAAAATTTTCACCCCTGGATGGGATTTTCACATTCTCCAATTCACTGCCCCGCACGGGACTGGAATTGTTTTTTGTTTATGCTCCAATGGGGCATCGCACATTTACCGTGTTTATGCCCCTGCCGAGATTCGAACTCGGGTTACAACCGTTCCCTATTGCCTTTTAAAAAAATTCTAAAAGGCGCACAAAAAATGCCTGTCCTAAAGAGGACTGAAGTTATCATCTCGACGATTAAACTTCGGCATATTCTGAAGAAAAGAATCGGTTTCTTTTCTTTACCCGAGGACTTTCTTTTCTTTAAAAAAGAAAAGCTATCGGTTTTTCTTTTTCCCCGAGGGCTTTTTCTTTTCCTAAAAAAAGAAAAAGGGCTCATGAGAGGGTTGTGTCCTTGGCCTCTAGACTACAGGGGCTAAATTGTTTAGATGTTGATTGTTTTTAAATTTTTAGAAAATGTTCAAAAAGATAGATTTAAAAATTATTTATTTTAATTTTTAAGATGGAAGATTTAGAAAAATTAATTTTGGGATATTATGAAAGAATGGTTGATAACAAAGGAAGATTTATTGTTCCAGAGAAATTTCAGATAGATGAAGTTTATTATTTAAAATATAAAGATAAATGCCTGATTTTTTATCCTAAAAAATATTATTTGGCAGTTTTCAAAAAATATCTAGAAAAATCTGAATTAGATGAAGAAAGAACTGCATTTTTTTCTGCTGTTAAAATTAAGCTGGATTCTAAAAAAAGAATGCAAATTCCTTCAGATATACGAGATAAACTTGAAGTTAAACCAAATGAAAAAGTAAAATTATTAGGACATGGAAATTGTTTTATTATGGTGCAGGATAGTTATAAAAAATTTTTTAAATAAATTTTATCCCACCAAGAAAACTTTATCATTAGGTCTTACTTTATCAGGAACTTTTATTCCTATATGGTCGCCTTTTTTTGCTTCTTTTACAGATTTGTGTTCAATTTGCATTTCTTTAACTTTTGTTTCGAAATCTGTTGTGGTTCCTTTAATGTGTATTTTTTCACCAATTTTTAACTTTCCTGAAAGTTTTATTGCTGCAACGCCGATATGACTAAAATAACTAGAAACAATTCCAATTTCTTTTTCTGTCATCTTAAAAATTTCCTATTTTTTAGAGGCAAAAAATTTCCTATTTTTTTCATAAATTATCAAGGTTATTTGAATATTTAAATCTTACCTTTACCAAATAATTAGTAGAATTAATATTGTAATTGTGTGAAGCAAGAAACTAATTAATGCGAAAATTTTTGGTTTTATTGTTGTCATTCCGGCAAGTATACCAACTCCCAATTCGTCTGGCAATGGCGTTGCGATAATTATTCCGGCAAATAAATACAAAAGGTAGTGTCTTATTTTAATGTTGATATTTTTATCTACTTCTTCTTCTATTAGTTTAATTGTTTTGGTTTCTTCTAAACTTTTAATTTCATTCATAAATGAAAATTTTATTGTTTTGAAAATTATTAAATCTGCAACCACCCCACCAATTCCTCCGATGATGGCGGCTAAAAAAAGATTTGATGGTTCTGTGATTAATAAAAATCCGATGGCAAAGGGTGTTGAAAATCCAAACGAAATTAACATTCCTGAAAGAAAAATTCCTATATAACTTAATTCTTCCAGTTCAGATATTAAAACTGAAACTTTTGGATTGCTGAATATGAAATAAGAAAGTATTATAAGAATTATTAAGAAAAATAATTTTGGATATTTAAAACTAGAAAATTTTTTTGCTTTTTTAAATGCTTGGGGATGATTTTTTCTAATAAGCTCGTGAATTAAATGCCTTTTCACCATCTTTTCTTTTAATATTATATTTTTAGCATTTATATATATTTCAATTTTTGGAAAATAATTTTTCATAATGAGTAATACTGAAAAGTTTAAAACTATCGCATATTTTATTTTCTTGAAGCCCCATAGTACAGCGGTCAAGTATACTGCCCTCTGAAGGCTGTGACCCAGGTTCGAATCCTGGTGGGGCTATTTAACATAAAATTTATATGAATATGATTTTTAGAGAATTTACCTGCTCCTTCGTCGGAGATTAATAAAAAATAAAAGTAATGCGAGAAATCTATTTATCACTTAATTATATTCTCTACGGAGAAATCTGCACTTGTGCGATTTGCGAAGCAGGGTTGCAGGATTAAAAACTGCAGGTGGTTTTTATTTCGGAATAAAATTAATATTGAGCAACTTGTTGCGAGCGACTTTGTGGTATAGTAAAGGACGCTGGAATTTCTTTTTTTGCGCCTTTACTATTTAGTAAATGACTGAAGAAAAAAATTAAAGTCATTTACTATAGAGACAAATTTGAATTAATTAATAACTCGTGCGAGGTCGCGAGGAGAGCGATTTGATAGAGAGAAATATTTTTATACTTGATAATCTTTAAATAAAAATGAAAATAGTAAATTTTCAATCATTTAAACACCCACGCGACACGGCGTCACAACATCGTGTTTAAATAAAATGATAGGCGGTATTTTATTCATAGTTGTTATTTTGATAGTAGTAGTTTGGTTACTCATAGAATTAAAAAGAATGAGGCATAAATTTTTTGCAATTTTTCTTATTATTCTTATTTTATTGGCTTATATTAGTTTTGCTGTGGTATTTAAGGACAAAGAAATTGATTTTAAGACAGTTTCTGGAGTGATTAATGCAGGAAAAATTTATTTTGGATGGCTGTCTTCTGTCTTCGGGAATTTGAAAACTATCACAACTTATGCTATTAAAATGAATTGGGGCAATGAATCCTCTGCTTCAAAGTGAAATGATTAAACATGAAAATATTAATTCTAATTCTAATTTTTTTTATTCTTGGGGCGTTGTTTATTATCAGCAATAATGATTTGAGGCTTATAGAAGACAAAAATGTCAGTCAGTTTTCAGAAATGTATGTTGGATGGATTAACCAGATTTATTTGAATTTTTTAAGTATGACTGGAAATGCAGTAAAATTAAATTGGCTGCCGGCAAATTCTAGTTGAAATATTGCTCGCTATCGCTCGAGATAAAAATTGAAGTAATGCTAATCCGACGATTAAGTAATTTTTCTCGTAGTTTTTTCTATTATTAGATTTTTTAATAACTTGCGAAGCAAGCAATTTTGATATAAAGCAAAATTTATAAACTATAATTTATATTATATATTATGGCTAAAAAGAGGGTGAGGGTTGCTAGAAAGAGAGTAGCAAGAAAAATAATTAATCATTCTGATAAGCGAGCAAGCACTGGAAAAATTAGAAGAGTTTTGAAAAGTCTTTTGCTTTTCGTTGTTTTGTCGTTGGTTTTTTTTATTTTATATTTAGTTAATAATGTAGAACTTTATAATTATTTATTTTATTTATTGTTTGTTCTTTTTGGATTTGTGAGTTTGGGGCTTTTGTTTGTTCTTTTGATTTTGTTCTTTATGAGATTAATAAGAGGATAATTTTTAAATATAGTTTTTAGGCTATAAATTCTTATAAATAACTAATTAATTTTATAAATATGATTAATTGGTATTTTTATTGTTTAAAATCAAAAAAACCTAGAGATAAAAGCGTAGCTTATTGCATTTCACGATTTAGATTAACTGGTGCTGATGATTTTGTTTTGGAAGAATACATAATAAGAGAAGATGTTTCTTCAAGAAAAAAAGAAAAAGTAGTTGCTGAAATTAATAAATTTTTGGCTGATAAAAAACTAGAAGACAAGGGACTTGTTGAAAAAGTTACTGAGATGTTAAAGGAAGAAGGAGTTTTAGAAGAAAATTAGAAAAGAATTGGGAAGATGTATTAGATAATTTTAAATAATTGATTGCGATTTCGCACGAGTTATTAATAATTAATTTTCTCTCTATAGTAAATGACTTTAATTTTTCTCGTTCAGTCATTTACTAAATAGCAAAGGTGCAAAAGAAAATTACAGCATCTTTGATATACCACGAAATCGCCCTACCTATAATCTCCCTCGAACTCCTAACTTCGCTCGTCACTGGATTACATATTCTCTCTCGCGAAATTATTCGCATTGGATTACGCTGTGGCTCATGAAATTGCCCGCCCGCCCAAAGGGAAAGAAAAGTAAGAAAAAAACAAATCAAAAACTTTTTCAAGAGAGTATTTTATTACATAAACTTATAAACTTCACTTATTAAGTTTTTTTATCAAAACATGAAAATTTGAGTAAAAAGATTTTCATTGTTAGGATCTTAAAAATTTAAATAAAAATACAAAATTTTTACGATGGAAGAAAATGAATTTTGCCTTGATGATTTAAAGAAAGATTACCAGAAAATCAAAGAGAAATATGATTTGCCTGATTTTGAAAAGATGAATCAAGATTTTTTTATTGAGAAAGCTGTTGATTTTGAAACAGATTATTTAATCAGGGAAATAAGAAGATATGTCGCAGACAGAATTTCAAATTATTTAAGATTTGTAGAAAGCCTACTTCATCCCTCTAATGTTCCGATTTTTATTTTCTCAGTTATTAAAACTCTCAAGCCAGAGGATACAGAAAAATTAAGAGAGATTTATAAAAAACTTTCCAAAACTGAAATTGAATTAATCGAATTAGATATAAATTTTGACGAAGATAAAGAAGCAAGTTTCATTAAAAATTCTTTTGAATTGTGGCAGGAAGTCAAAAAAGATTTATCGGAAATAGTTGAAACAATCAAAAAAAATTGGGACAACAAATTCGAAGGAAATAGCAAGGGTGGTTATTTTGGATGAATTGCTCGCTCCGCTCGAGATTTTCTTGACTCAGAAATCGTCTTCGACAGATTTTTAGTAGGAAAAATAAGTAAGTGATAAAGAAATTTTCTCGCATTACTTCTATCTCTCTCTATCCATCTCGAGCGAAAGCGAGCATATTTTTATTCAGTAAATAAATATTTAGATTATTAATTTATCGACGAGAATTTAGACTATTTTAATTTTCATTGATATCAAACGCCTTCGGCGTTTGCAATCGACAAAATTTCGTTTTGTTTATTTTTGTTGAAGTAGTGTGAGAAAAACTTTTATCAGATTATTTTAATTATCGACGAGAAATTGGTATTTATGCGATTTTAGATTTTTTAAATCAATTTCCTAAAAATCTCCTCCAACGAAATTTCAAACAACGCAACAGGCATTTTGAGGTGCCAGTTTTTCAGAATTTTTGGATGAATCTCTCCGATTAATCCTATTATTTTATCATCTAATTTTATATTCGAACATCTTCCATCGATAAAATGCGCGGGAATCTTTTCAACTTCTTCAAATTTAATTTCCAAATTAATCATTCGAAATAAATATTCGATGGTTTGTTTTATTTCTGTGAAATTTCCAGGAGTTATTGCTGCTGAAAGTTTTTCGGTTTCAGAAATTTCTTTGTCAATTTCAAATACTTTTCCTAATTCAAATATTTTTTGCGGATATTCAACGTCGACATTTTCAGAAAGAATTTTCAATAAATAATGAGTCAAATCTTTTCTCAAAATATCATAATCTGTTTTTGAATTTTCAATCTCAACAAATTTGCTTTCTTGTTTTTTAGGAATTCCCATTTTTTCAAATTGGCTTTTTTTGTTTGTCAGATGATAATTAGATATTTCTATTAGTCCTAATCCTGAAAGAATTTCAGAAATTTTTCTTTTTATTGTTTCTTTTTTGTCTTCTTCGCCTATTGTGGAAATTAGTGGGATTTCAGGAACAAAATTTTCATAACCATATGCTATTGCGACATCTTCGATTAAATCAACTTCGTGAAGAATATCTGTTCTCCATGCAGGAATTTCAACTATTTTATTTTTGTAATTATACCCCATTTTTTCCAGATTTTGCTTTAATTGTTTTTCAGTTATTTCTATTCCGAGGAGCTTGTTGGTATTTTCGAGAGAAATACTCATTTTTTCCGGAGTTAAATCCGGAGTTATTTCCTTTTTTTTGTAATTTAATTCCATTTGATATATTTTTCCTCCCAAATCTGCGAGAGTTGTTACAATTATATTCAGGCATTTTTTCAATATTTCAAAATCAAAGCCAGAACATTCAACGAAAACATCTTTTGTTGTTTCTTCTATTTTTCCTGTTAACTGGGAATTTATTATTGGTGGCATGCTCAAAACATTATTGTCAGCGTCGGTAAAAATCGGAAATTTTTCCTTGCCTGCAAGCAAATGCGCGTATTCTCTTCCTGTTGGATGCCTCTGCAAAATTTGAAGTCCTGACATTTCCTTTTCTGATTCAAGAGGAATAAATTTTATTTTATCTGGTTCTAATGCCTTGAAGGTTATAGGAAGTTTTATTTTTTCAAGAGGATAAATTCCGATTGCTAATTTTTTTCTTTTTCTTCCGATGGTGAAATGCAATTTTTCCTGAATGTCAATTATTTCTTTGATTTTATCATTGTCGAAATTTAATTCTTTTACAATTGCGCATGCAGTAAACGGACGTATGTCTCTTACAGATTTGTCAATTATTACTTTGTAATCTTTTTCTGGTTTGTTGATTTTGTATTCTTTTAATCCTGTTTTTTTATTCAGAAAACCAAGAAAACTTCTTTTGAATCCCTGATATGAAAGCAAATCCGGACGATTCGGAAAAATTTCAATTTCTAATTCTTCTTCTGAAACAGATTCAATAGGAGTTCCGAACATCGCGATTCTTTCCTGCATTTTTTCGTCGAGTTTTCCGATTTCTTTTTCAAAAATTTTTCGGGGGAATTTTACATTTGACATTCAAAACAACCCGCGGGTTTTTTTGGATTTTCCTCTAAACACTGAACGGCGATTTTTTAAATTGCCTCCAACTAAAATCGCATAACAACCCACATTTTTAATTTTCATTTTTATTCTAATTCAATCTCCCAAAAACCAAATTTTTTAATTTCTTCCAAGGAATATGATTTCGCAGCGTCGAATTTGGTTAGATTTTTTACTTTTCTTCTAATAACTCTACGAGTATAATTTTTTGTTTTTGGATTATATTCTTTAAAAATTAAAATGTCTCCCTTATTTAAATTAAAATCTGCCAGTCTCAAATCAAATGTTTTTTCTCCTTTCAGAATTTTTTCAAAATGCTCTGGCCAGATTTTCTTTTTTATCTCCATTTTTATTTTTTTATCAATTGCTTTAATTCTTGGTGTTTTTTATTAATATCCTCTTTCAGATTATTAATATCATTTTTTATTTTTATAAATCCAATTTCTGTTCTTTTATCTGTTTTGAATAAGGCTTTCCACAAAATTATTTCCGAACCAGCCACAAACAAAGTTATTGAAATTAATGCTGCAGTATCTGTCGGAGAGCCAACCAATTTCCAAATAGCTACTCCCACTATTAGACAAATTATTATCCAAAATATTATATCTTCTGTTTTCATTTTTATTATTTAAATAAGACATATACCCCTAAAGCGATTAGTCCTATTACTATTATCCAAATTATTATATCTTTATAGTTCATTTCATCCAAAATTTAATCCTCCTAAGTTGATTGATGTCGTTTTTGTATAATTCTCTTAAATCTTTTATTTGATAATAATCCATTAGAGTTCTGTCAAATCCTGGACCCCATGCCAAAACCGGAATTTTTTCTCCCAATAGCGGGATAGTTACTTCAGGACGGAAAATTCCTGCACCGCCGAGTTCGAGCCAGACTTTTCTTTCAGGATGCCAGACATTAATTTCAACACTCGGTTCTGTGTAAGGGAAATATGCCGGCGAGAATCTTATTTTTTCAAAATCCATTTTTCTGAAAAACTGCTTCAAATATCCTAGAAGATGCCTGAAATTTGCGTTTTTGTCAATGACAATTCCTTCTGTCTGATTGAATTCAAATCCGTGGCTCCAGTCAACTGTTTCATTTCTGAAGCATTTTCCCAGCGCGAAAAATTTTGCTGGAAGTTTTTCTTTTTTCAAATCTTCAGCTTTGTTGAATGAGTTAAAAAACTTCCTGTTTTTTAGATTTGAAAGAGTGTGCGCGGATAAGCAGGTTGTGTGGGTTCTCAAAACTAATTTTTTTGCTTCTTCTTCGTTCCAAGTGTATCTCCATCCCTTGCTTTTATCGACGCCGTATTCGTGACTTTGCTTGATTATTTTTACTATTTTTTTATCAGGAAGTTCTGTTTTTTTATTTATGAAAAAAGTGTCCTGCATTTCCCTTACCGGATGGTCCTGTGCTGTGAATAATGCGTCAAAATTCCAGAAAGAACTTTGAACAATATTTCCACTCATTTCTTTGAATCCCATATCTGTCCAGATTTTTCTTGCGTAATCTGTTGCCTGATTTACAAAATGCCTTTTTCCTCCAGAAACCGACGGAACTTTTGATGTGACATCATATCTTCGGAATTTTTTGCCTTTCCATAAAGATTCTTTTTTTAGCATTTCAGGAGTAATCTGTTCTATTAAATTTCCTTCAGAAAATTTTTCTTTCATCAATTCCTTTCCGAGTTCATTTACTTTGATAGTTATTGAAGACACTTCTTTTATTTCAACAATATTTTTTCTTCCTGAAAGATTTTTGAATGCATATTGCTGTTCTGGGGAAAGCGAGTTTTGTTTTAATGGAAGAGATTCCAAGAATAATTCTTCCAAAAATTTTTTTGCGATTTCTTCTTTGTTCGCATTTAAAATTATGTTTCTGTTTTTTAAATTAATCATAGCTTTTCTTTTTAACACTCCTAAAGACGCCCTGAATTCGTCGTCGGAAAGTTCTGATTGTTTTTGCGCTTCTTCGAGCGGAATAATTCTTTTTTCATTTAGCTGATGCAACAATCTTCTTTCTGGAAGTCCTTTTTTTCTGTAGAACGCGCCATTAACTCCGATTTCAATTATTTTTTCTTTTTTAGTTTCAAGTTGTAGTATTTTTTTATTCTGAAGATATTCGAGAGCCCTTAAAACTGATACTTTATCCAACCCTGATTTTCTGCAGATTTCAATTAAATTTTCGTTTAAATAAGGAATGATTTTTCTCTCGTTTGGGCTTAGAGATTCTATTAATTTTTTCATTTTGAAAACTTCCTGTTTTTAAAAGGCAAAAAATTTCCTATTTTT
>CAYITA010000026.1:0-1252 GCA_964366165.1 Candidatus Woesearchaeota archaeon | reverse complement strand
TTTTTCCCATATTATTTTTTAGTAAGGATATATTAAAAATGTTTGTAAATTTAGCTCACTTCGTTCGTTTAATAGATAGTAGAATATAGAAATATTTTTAAATAAAACGTTGTACAAATTAATATGAAATCCAATACATCTACACATGTTAATAATATAGTTGTTCTTGTTACAGATAAATTTCATCAAAGACGCGGGGAAATTGGAAAAATGTTATATCATAGTAGATTAGAAGATGGTGCAATTAGAGTAAAGTATTCGGATGGGGCAGAAGAAACATTTTATGATGAAGATAAACCTGAAAGAATTCATTGTTTCTATAGGAAAAGAGATAAAACTACAAAATTATATGATAAAAAGAATAAAGGTCCAAAATCTTTTATTAGAGCAATTTCAAGAATAAAAACAAAAGATTTAGAATATTTCAGCGAACAATATGAAAAGTTGTTTGGAGAAAAATTACCCAATTAAAGGAAATTGAAAAATTAATTCCATTTAACGCTTTTTCTAATTTTTAAGAATATTTTTTCGTGCCTTCGGCACATTGATAGTGATGAAGTAGTTGAATTCTTCATTTAAATCTAAATTAAATGGTTTTTCATCAAGTCGTCTTTACATTATCTAATAATAGAAAATCTGCGAGGAACGAGCACTATTTTTATAAACTTTTTGTCATTTCTGTCGGCATTCCTAAAATTAATCCGAGAGATTTAATGTCGTAAATATTTCGTTGGTTTGATTTTTTTTGTGCGATGAATTTCATTTTAATCTTGTTTTTGTTGCAGAGTTTTATATTTTGTTTTATTCTCGCGAGAATTTCTGCTTTTTGCTTTTGTTCAGATTCTATAATTTCGTCGAGATTAATTCCAATTGTTGTATTATTTTTTTTTGCGAGTTTTGCCATTACCTGATTAAAGCCGGAGTTTCTCTGTTTTTGAAAATCTTTTCTGGAAGATTGATTTATCAGCAAGATATTTATCGGAAGTTTTTCTAGAACTTTTGCGTTGAGTTCATCGTCGTTTGATGAGAAAATTATTTTCTTATTTTTATTAATGTTTATTTTGTTTCTTGCTTTTTCAAATGTGTTTTCCTGGATTATAATTTGATTTTCCATATTGATTTGAAAAGTTTTTTTCAATTTTTAATAATATTATAAGATATGTAAAGTTAAGTTTAAATCTTACTTTACACTCACTTCGCAGAACCTCCTGCGGGTTCTGCGTCTCCAGCAACCACGCTTCGCGAAGTTCGT
>CAYITA010000025.1:0-10704 GCA_964366165.1 Candidatus Woesearchaeota archaeon | reverse complement strand
ATAGAGAAGCAAAAAAATGGCTTGAGATTATGGGTTATAATCTTAAAAAAATAAAAAAAGTTGAAGCAATTAAATTACATGGATATAAAACAGATGTTCAAATTAAAGTTTTGATTTTTATGAAAGAAGCAATATCGATTCAAAACTTATCTGTTAAAAAAGCAAATGATGACGCAGATTACAATCAAACAGATAAAAGATGGGTAAAAAGCTATAAAGAAATGTGGAGTATACCTCAAGAAATTGTTAAAATGCTTATGATTTTTACTGGAGAAATTCCACCTAAACAATTATTAAAAGAAAGAAAAATAACAAAACAAAAATACACTTCTCTTAGAGATAAAAGAAGATTTTTTCTTGATGAATTTAATAGCAAAAGGAGAGAAGAATTGTTAACTTTTTTTAGAAAGAATAAAATGTTAATCGTTACCGATATCATAAAAGGAAATGATAAATTTGCTGCAGATTGGATGTTAGTTACAAAATATAATACAAAAAAAGATGAAACATCTTGGGTTTTAGCAGATATTAATACTGCTATGAACACATTTTCTCAAGGGGAAATTAAAATAAGCCCTCAAGGAAGTTTATATATCGGTAAAATAACTATGCAAAGAAAAGGTGGAGACGCCGGCAGAAAAACTGCAAATATGTTACAATTTAAAATAAAACCTTGTGATTTATTTAAAAATTAAGCATAGAATTAATTCTATTTTCTGAAATTTTTTTATATTCAGGAGATTTATCAATTGCGATAAATTTTCTGCCAAATTTTTTAGCAACATAAGGAGTAGTTCCACTACCAGAAAAAGGGTCAAAGACAATACTATTTTTATTAGAAGATGTTTTTATAACTCTCTCTAATAATTTAACAGGCATTTGACAAGGAAATCCTTTTATTCTTTCATGAAAAGTGCCTGCCACTCGTGATATTTTCCACACATCATCTTCTTCGCTAATTCCATTTTCCCAAACATCATCAGGTATTTTTCCTTTTGGATTTGCTCTTTTATCTCCTATTTTTTGTCGGATAGATTTAATCCTTATCTCATCTGGATTAAAAATAAAATTTTCTTTATCTTTTGTAAAATATAATAAATGTGTGTGAGCCCTACTAAATTTTTTCTTTTGTGCCTGTCCGAAAGTATAATGCCAAACAATCCAATTTCTCATAGTTAATCCTAATTTTTTTAAAACCATAACAATTTCTGCGGCGTGCTCATCATTAATCGCTATGTAAATAGAACCATTATTAGATAATAATCTTACACACTCCCCAATCCATTCTTCACACCATTTAATAAAATCTCTATATTGCATTTTGTCGTTGTGATTATGATATTTTATTCCGATATTGTAAGGTGGGTCTGCAAAGATTAAATCTATTTTTCCAGAAGGAATATTTTTCATTATATCAATACAATCTCCTAAAATGATTTTATTTTCAAAATTTTTAATATCCTCTTTTTGTTCCATAATATTATTTGTATCTTTCATTTTATATTCTTTGTGTTTGATAAATCTTTTAAATTTCCTCTCCTCTATTTTTCCCTCCCTCCCAGTCACAAATTTCTATATACACTCAACAATCAAAATGTTTTTAAACAAAAATATTCAACTAATACTACAATGAATAAATGGGCAGAACTTTTTATCGGATTAATTCTCCTTATAGGAGCAATTCTGATTTGGTTTTATTCGCTGGCGTGGACTAGTGTCGGAATAAACTGGAACTTCGGAACTGCTGCTTGGGAATTTTTCAAAGGCGGAATAATCTGGTTCGTAATAATGATCGGATTTCTATTCATATTGCTTGGAATTTCCGACCTTAAAGAATAGACTTCTTTCTTATTTTTATTTTTTATTTAATTCTCTTAATTCAATTTTAGTTGGAAAAATTTTTGTTTTACTTTCTCCTTTCCTCGGGCGGGTGGGCGGGAAGAGATTAATGAGTGAGAAAAAATTAAATTCTAAAAATAATTAGAAATAAAATTCAATAAAAAAATTAATAAAAAAGAAAAAAGGAAGTGGGTTTATTTGAATGCTTTAACCAAAGCATAGATACCGCAAAGTCCAACAACTGCCTTAACTAAAATAATTAACCAAGGCACTGAAAGATATTGAATTAATTCAGCGCTCGGACTAATTGCTACAAGTCCCCAGTTAATGGCACCAATTGCAGCTAAAACCAAAACCAATTTTTCAAACCAAGCCATTTTTTAACCTCCTTTTTTTGTGAATTATTTATATTTATCCAAGGAAAAACAAGTATTTAAAATTAACTCAAAGAATAAAATTGGGAAAAACTTTAAACAAAGAAAAATAGTTCGCTCATTTCATTCGCTCAATTAACTAACTCCGAAATCGTTTCGCGACAGATTTCTCGTTGAGAATTTAATTAATTGATAAAGCATTTCTCCACATTTTCAATGTTATATCAGTTCTTTTTTTTATTTTCCTAATTTTTCTATGTTTTTTTTGCGAACCGCCTTCGGTGGTTAAGAAAACCGCCCGACCATTATCGTTGGAATAAGCGAGACTGACATAATAAGAGCCCATGTTGCCATTCCAGTACAAGCAAACCCCCGACACAGATAAATTAGGATTAACATATTGAGTATATCTTCCATTATCTTCAGGATTAACCATTCCGGAATCATCTAAATTATTAAATTTTGTTTTAAGATCTATTTTATCGCTTTCAATAATTCTGAAATTTGGAGCAGGAATAATTTGTGCTCTTTTATCTTCTGAAGGTTCAACATAAAAACCCTGCAATCTAAAAGGAAATTTTGCATCTCCTTTCAACGATGAATTCGCGAGATTAATTAAATTTTCCCAAAAAGATTTTGCTGCAGGATCAGAAGGAGTTTTATCTCTCACATTTAATGCATTAAAATCAGTATAAAATTTTCCTTGTATCAATGGAAAAATTTTTCTATAAACATCGTCTGTTGGAACAATAACTCTTGCTCCTGAATTCACCATTAATCTATTTATTTACCCGTTTCTTAATGGATTTGAACCAACAATTCCTCTTTGAGCATCATAATCCAAAAAACCCAAAACCCCGTCGCTAAATCTTGTTTCATCTTTTCTTATTGCGTCATAAAGCGGTTTTGCAGGTTCACCAATAGGTAAGAATGCCCTTGAACCAATATCAAATTTTGTGAATTGTCCTTTCATATTCTTTTTAGAAATAAATAGTTTTTAAACTTTTCTAATGTATAAACTTTATAGGAGTAACCTTCATTCCTTATTTTTTAAGATTAACCCAATTCAAGAAAGCAAATAAAAAGAATTTCCAAAAATTTGAAGAAGGAAATTCCTTAAAATTTCCTATTTCGCAGTTGAACTCGATAGGAAATAAATCAAACTTCCTTCAATAACTGCCGCGACAATTAAAAGAGGAATAACAATTAAGAAAAAAATCCAGAGAGAATTCACTAAAAAATATCTTAAAGATTTTAATTTATTTTTTTGAAATAAAAAAGTTCCGAGTTTTAATCCCATTCCCAAAGAAATAAAAATTGTCGGCAATTCAAAAATTCCGTGGGGAAATAACTTCCACAACGAGCCAATTCCCTGCTGAGAAACAGCAAAATGCGCCACAAAACCAACCATGTATCCGTTTGCGATTGCTCCGATAATAGAATAAATTCCGAAAAAAAATCCGAGAATTAATACAAGAAAACTGCTTATTAAATTATTCAAAAAAATAAATCCCATCCAATCTATCTGTGAAAAACCTCTTGTCTTGAGTTCAATATCTTTAAGATATTTGAAAATAATTTCCGCCAAAGAATCCGGAGCCTTGACAAAATAACCAATCAAAACAAACAAAAGAAAAATAACAATTACATAAAAAATAAAATATTTGCATTCTGCAAGATAATTCCAGGATTTCCTGTATTGCTCAATTAAATTAAAATTCTTTTTTTGCATCTTCATAATTAAAATAAAAATAGATTTAATAAATGTTTAGTTTCAAATTGCCGAATAAATTCGGAGATTAATAATTGAAATAAGCAAAAACATTGTCGATGACATTCATAATTAGTGTCCTTCTATTACTAAATATTTTATCAATTGCGAGCCTGCGAGCGTAATTGTTTTAAATTTTTTATTATGAAAACTGCCTGCTTATATATTTTATTTTCTGAGGATATTTTTTTCTAAGATAAAATCCATAGATTAATCCTGCAACCAAACCTCCGAGATGAGCACTGTTTCCTATCGGCAGAGGAATAAAATATCCGATGATAACTAACGGAACAATAGCTACAATCGGCAGAAGCCACATCGGCAATTCTACAGGAATAGCCAACTTCCTAAAATTTGAACTCCATGAAAACATCGCAAAAATCATCACAAGAATTGCAATATTAAAAATTAAATTAATTGTCGAGGCAAATTGCGGCAAGAAACTAATTAAAACAAAATTCGCGATAATTGCAAATAAAGGCCCGGCAATCAAATATATTTTTGAAAAAGGAACTAAAATTGCCAGAATTCCAAGCAAACCAAATATCGCCCCAGAAGCTCCAACTCCAGGAATATTACTCTTAAATAAAAATCCAGATAAAACAAAAAATATCCCTCCAATTAATCCTGAAATCAAATACAACCAAAAAAATCTTTTTTTGCCGATAATTCTTTCAAGAAAATTTCCAATAAAAAACAATGAAAACATATTCGCAAAAACATGAAAAAAACTTACATGAACAAACATGCTCGTCAAAAAAGTCCATAAATTCTGAAAATTAAGAATTAAATTTGGAGTTATCGCGAAATTTTTTAAAAAAACTTCATCTCCATAAATCTTCAATAAAAACAGCGATATTATAAAAACAGCGAGATTAAATAGGATTAACTGATTCGTCAAACTCATTCTTCCGAGAAAACTTCTTTTCTCTGGATTAAAAGTATATATGCTTACCATTATAAAAAATTATTTTCTTTTTTTTGCTTTCTTTTTTGATATTTTTTTAAGAACTTTTTTTACTGTGTTCTTAACTTTGGAAACTTTCTTAACTTTAGAGATTTTTTTGCCTGACTTTTTCTCTTCCTTCTTCCTTTGCCTTTCCCTTTCTTTTTTTGCCTTTTTCTTAGCATCGTCTTTTATTTTCTCTTCTTTCTTAATTCCTTTTTGTCGCATTTTTTCATCTTTTTCTTTTTCTATCATCAAATCTTCTTCAATTTCTTGAAGTTCTTTTTCATATCTTTCTTTTTGCCTTTTCATCTCTCTGATTAATTTGGAATTATCTTTCAATGAAAAAATATTTCCGCACTCATTGCATGTGAAATTGCAGAGAAGTGCATTTTCCTCATTTAATTCAATGCTGCATTTTTCGCAAACATAAAAATCTTTTATTTCCCTGCTTTTAATCTGGTAATTAATCTGCTCAATATTTTTATTGAATAAATCCTTCAAAAAATCCAGTGTTTTTACAGTTTCTATTTTCCAAAAATAAGTATACCACCCTTTTTTCTTGTCTTTTTTTCTTATTGAAGAAACCAGCCCTTTGTCTGAAAGCTTGTATAAAATATTTCGCGTCTGATTTATAGTTATGTTCATTTTTTTCGCGATAAGAAATTCATTGACATATTTTTTGCTGTCCAAAAGTTCAGATATTTCTTCTGCTTGCTTTCCCACGACGAGAATAATAACATCTTTAAGAAATTTTTTCAGCATTTTAAAAACCGCGAAAATTTATAATTTTCGGGGCACTCAAAAACCATTTCTTCAAAACCAATGGTTTTGAACGAGTTAGAAAATTTCCCATTTTCTAAAGGTTTTTGTTGTTTCCTGTGTTTGCCTTCAAAACTTTTTGTTTTGAATGGATTGGAAAATTTCTTATTTTCCAAGAGAGGCAAAAAATTTCTTATTTTTTTCATTTTAAAAACAAATTCCCCTCAATTAAATATCTTTCGGTTTTAAAAATTTAAACAAAAAAATTATTTCAAAATAAAAAAATTAAATTAACTCAAAATTGCGAAGCATTTTTAAATCTTCAAATTTTCCTGAGTTGAATGAGTTAAAAATTCCCGAAGGATTTTTAAACTATATAATATCTTATATATATTGTAGAAAAATATTGGAAATTAAAAAATGGGGTTGTTTGGAAAAAGTAAAAAAGAGAAAAATTACGATAAACTAAATCAAATTATGTCTGAGCAAGAAGTTTCTCGCCTTCCTGAACTTCCAGAGTTAGAAATGGAATTTGGTGAAGATGAAAATTCTCTTCCTCAATTACCAACTTATCCTTCTAATTCACTCGGAGAAAAATTTTCGCAGAATATTATAAAAGAAGTGGTTTCTGGGAGGAAAGGAGGTGATGAGGTTTCTGAAGCAGATGAATTTCCGACGATAAATGAAGAGGAAATGATGCGAAAACCTCTAACAAGGGAAATTTCAAATTCAGAATTTAAAAAACCTTTAAAATTATCAAGGGAAATTCCAAGAGAATTCAGAGAAGCTTCTAAAATTATCAGAGAAGAGCCGATTTTTGTAAGAATAGATAAATTTGAAGAAAGTGTGCAGACATTTGAAAAAATAAAAGAAAAAATATTTGAAATGGAAAAAATGCTACAGGATACAAAAAGAATAAAAGAAGAAGAGGAAAAAGAAATGGGATATTGGGAAAGGGAAATGAAAATAATAAAAGAAAATATCGAAGATTTAGACAGAGAAATTTTTTCTAAAATAGAATGAATTAAATGAAAAATGTCCAATAAAAAAAAGAAAACCGAATCCAAACAAGAAGAAGTAATGTATGTAAAATTGGATTATTCTGAAGCTCACGAGAATAAAAAAAGGCTTTTGTCGTCGGAAATAAGTTTTTTGAGAATCAGCAAATCAATAAAAAATTACAAAATGCTAAGGCAGGAAGAACTGAACATTAAATTAAGAATGGATAAAAAAATAAATGATGTAAATGCCGATATAAAAAAATTGAAAATAATTCTTCCGAAAATAAGAATCCATGAACTTCCGCAAAAACCCGGAGAAAAAAATGACATAGAAAAAAGAATAGAATTTTCAAAAAAACAATCCAACACAAGCGATATAGAACTCCAGCTTCAGGAAATCCAGGAAAAATTAAGGCAGATGTCGGGATGAAATAAATTATTAAAAAAAGAATTTATTAAATTTATAGCAAATTAATTATTAAAAATTGCTCCTCGCTATCGCTCGAATTGATAAAAATTGATAATGTAGAAACATCGTCGATAAATGAGAGATAACTTGTAGTTTCTTCCATTACTTATATTTCCCACATCAATCTGCGAGCGTCAGCGAGCAGGTATATTTTTTATTTTTTCCCTTCGGTTGGGTGGGGTGGGAAATGGATTGTGGGATGTTTTAAATCTATATATTATAAAATAGATAACTATTTAAATCAAAAATTTTAATATAATTAACCCAAAAGTAAAAAGAGCTCTGTGATAAAATAAAATGGAAAAATAAATTATATAAAACATATCAATAATTTTGGGGGTGTTTATCTAACAGACGCTCCATTTGACGAACAAATTAGAATGTTCAGAGCTATTGGAATAGAAACTCCAATAAGCATTAGAGATTGTTCTTATATAAGATTAAATTTAACGGGAATTACAGACGCTGGTACATTAACTTGTCATGCGCCAATTTGCGCTAAAGATTCTCCGACAATTGTTGCAAAAATATCTCCATTAATCGCTAAAATAGAAATGGCTGATAAATTAGTTGATGCCCATAGAAAAAAAGAATATTGCATTTTTGACGACGACAAATCTATTTATGCAGAATGGGAAAAAATTGCAAGAGAAGATAAGAGAGAAAAACCAGAAGAACAAAGAGCGATTATTCTTGATACAAGAGAAAATTTTGAGATTCATAAAGATTCAGATTTAGCAAAATTTTTTTGGGAAGATACGAGAGAAGATTATTTTGAAAAATGCCTTAGAAGAGAAGATGTGTTATCAGGAAAAAATTTAATTCCTTGCTGGCAAATTCCAGTTAAGATTATAGATTCTGCAAATGGAACAATAATAAATAGTATTAAGATTGGTCATCCAATAGGATACTATGATGCTGATGATGCTTTTTTAAGTGCAACAAAGTCTCGAATTGAGTTTAATGTCTTGAGATTAAATGAAGATAATTCTATGTTCGGCGTTTTAAAAGAAAAAACCCGCCCAGAATTTTCAGGAATAGATGAATTAAATTCCAGAATAATATCAAATGCCTTAAGAAAAAGAGAAGCATTTCAATATGCTGGTGTTCTTTATGTTCCTGTAAGACTTAATTAACTTCTTCGAACTATAAGGTAAATCCAAAATCTTAACATAAAATATTAAAAAAACAAATTACTGCCCATCCGTCGCAGATTGATAAAAATTTAAATAATCTAAATTCTCGACGACAATTTAATAAGAATAGATTATTTTTCCACTATTTAAATCTCTAATCGAGCGTTAGCGAGCAATTTACAAATTTTTAAAAACTCTTTAATCTATTCTTATTCATGGTTTGGACAAGAAAAAAATTAATAGAATCTTATTTGGATTTTTTCAAATCAAAAAATCACAAAGAAATTTTAAATTCCAATTTAATTCCTGAAAATGACCCGACAGTTTTATTTACAACCGCTGGAATGCACCCGATTGTTCCTTTTTTATTGGGAGAAAAACATCCGCAGGGAAAAAGACTTTGTAATGTCCAGAAATGCATAAGAACCGGCGACATAGAAGAAGTCGGAGATAGTTATCACCACACTTTTTTTGAAATGCTCGGAAACTGGAGTTTAGGAGATTATTTTAAAAAAGAGGCAATTGAATTCTCATTTGAATTCTTGACAAAAGTTTTGGAAATTCCAAAAGAAAAACTCGCTGTTTCTTGCTTTGCAGGAGATAAAGATTCTCCCAAAGATGAAGAATCTGCAAAAATATGGAAAAAATTAGGAATCCCCGACGAGAAAATTGTTTTTTTGTCAAAAGAAAATAATTGGTGGGGACCTGCCGGAAAAACCGGACCTTGTGGTCCTGACACAGAAATGTTTTATTATGTCGGGAATAAAGTTCCAAAAAATTTCAATCCTAAAGACAGTAAATGGCTTGAAATCTGGAATGATGTTTTTATGCAATATACAAAAAATGAAAGGGGAAACTACCTTGAAGCAAAACAAAAAAACATCGACACTGGAATGGGAGTTGAAAGAACCTTAACTATTTTAAATAATTTAGAAGACAATTACCTGACAGAAATCTGGCAGCCGATTATAAAAGAAATAGAAAAAATTTCACGAAAAAAATATTCTGAATATAAAAAAGAAATGAGAATAATTGCGGACCACATCAAAGCGTCAGTAATGATAATCTCCGAAGGAATTGTTCCAGGAAATGTCGAACAGGGCTATGTTTTAAGAAGATTAATCCGAAGAGCGATAAGATACGGAAATAATCTAGAAATTAAAAATTTCACTGCAAAACTCATAGAGCCGATAATAAAAATTTACAAGGAAAATTATCCTGAACTGAACAAAAATAAAAAATTCATAATCAACGAACTTGAAAAAGAAGAAAATAAATTTGAAAAAACTCTTGAAATTGGATTAAGCAAATTAAAAAAATTTGTTTCTGATGGAAATAAATTATGCGGAAAAGATGCTTTTTTATTGTATCAAAGTTATGGTTTTCCAATAGAAATGATTAAGGAAGAAGTTGAAAAGCTTGGAATGAAATTTCCCGACGAGGAATGCAAATTGGAATTTGAAAAGCATCGGAATTTGTCAAAAACAGCAACGCAGGGAAAATTCAAATCCGGACTTGCAGACAACACCGAAGCAACAACAAAACTTCACACCGCAACTCATTTGCTTTTAGCAGCATTGAGAAAAGTTCTGAAAAATGAAGGCATAATTCAAAAAGGCTCGAATATAACTTCAGAAAGATTAAGATTGGATTTTTCTTTTGACAGAAAATTAACCGACGATGAAATAAAAAAAGTAGAAGAACTTGTAAATCAGCAGATAAAAAGACAATGCCCTGTAAAAAAAGAAGAAATGTCTCCAGAGTGCGCAAAAAAACACGGAGCTACGGGAATCTTCGATAAAAAATACAGAGAAAAAGTTTCAGTTTATTCAATTGAAAATTTCAGTAAGGAAATTTGCGCAGGCCCTCATGTTAAAAATTTAAAAGAACTTGGAAAATTCAAAATTCTAAAAGAAGAATCATCGTCGGCAGGAGTTAGAAGAATAAAGGCAATTTTGGAGAATTAAATTATTTGACGGCTCACAAGTTCGCAGATTAATTAACATAAAAAATAAAAGTAATGTGGTAAAATATTTTTATCATTACTTATCTTTCTTATAGAGAAATCTGCTGAAGGCGATTTTGTAGTCAAAAAATTCTGCGATGAGCAATTTCATTCCATCAAAATTCCCGGCTTTCCTGGTTTCGCATTTATTGTTTTTCCCTCGGATTTCGCGTCTTTGATAGAAAAAACTTTAACATCTAAATTAATTCTTTTCTTAATTTCTCCTAATTCTTTGGAATAAATTTCAACTTCATTCGGAATTGCAAAAATTTTAACTTTGTTTTTCTTCTCGCCTTTTGATTTCAAAATTCTGATAATATTATTTATATCTCCAATTAATTTTTCAACCATTTCATCCTGCTTTAACAACCTCTCATCGATTTTTCCTGCCTTCGGCCACC
>CAYITA010000024.1:3077-10998 GCA_964366165.1 Candidatus Woesearchaeota archaeon | reverse complement strand
AATGAAGTATAATAAATATCCTCCACGATTAAAAATTCTTTCAGAATACGAAAAAGAGCAAATTGAAAATAAATTAAACGGGCAATTTGGAATAAAAAAAATTCCTGGAAAAATAATTCAGACAAAAACAGACAGGCTTTATCTTTTTGAAGGAAATTTAAATGAAAAACAAATACAAAAAATAGAATCAATTTTACCTATCGAAAAAATCGGCATTTATTTTGCAACAATATCTCCAGGCGAAAATAAAATAAGATTAAGCATTGAAGGAACTCACATCTTCAAGGAGCAGATAATTAAAAATACTTTTAATCTCAACGAAGAACAAACTGAAAAATGGATGATGGGACAAGAACTTGACATTCAAACAGGAAAAAGAGAATTTCTGATAATGAAATACAAAGAAGATTTTCTCGGAACAGGAAAAGCATCTGAATTAAAAATAAATAATTTCATACCAAAATCAAGAAGATTAAAGGGGAAAAATTTTACTTAAAATTCAGCATTTGAAAATACCAATGGTTTTCTTAATTTTTCCCAAAAACAATTAAATTAATCCGGATATTTAAACAATCTTCTCCTTTCTTCTATTTCCTCTCTGCTTCTTCTATCAGCATCACAATGTTTCAAACCTTCAATAATATAATCAGGAGGATTTGTCCCCCCGCCAACAAAAATTTCCTCTTCTGCATCAAATTCTTGTTTATATCTAATACGCTCGGAATCATTAAAACTTTTCTTAGAATCTTTAATTACCATATCAAAAATATTTAGCTCTCTTTTTTATATCTTTCTATATTTTTTATCTTCGTTAACGTCAAAATAACATAAATCTACCTGCCTATTTCATTCGCAGATTAATAAGTTGAAGCAATATGAATTCTCTTCGATAACTTAATTAAATAATTTATTGATGATAACCATTAGTTTCTTCAACTACCTCAAGATATCAATGTCGAGCCGAGTGATTTCACGAGCCACTATGTAATCCAATGTCGAGTGAAGTCACGAGACAAAGCGAGCAATTTTCTTTTTAATGTTTAACAAGTAGTTTCTTCAACTACTAACTATATAATTTTCATCTCCACAGAATTTATAAAATCATTTCTTCTACAAAATACATAAAAAATTATAGACTTTTACTCTTAAACACACAAAATGACTGAAAAACAATATGGGGGCAATTCTCCATTTAACAAGCAGGAAAAAATAATAAAAAACATTAACAAAAAAGCAGATAAATTAAAATCAAATAAAAGGCAAACCAGTTCAATAAAAAAATCAGAAAGCGAAACAAAAAAAGAAAATATTTTGAAAGCGGGAGAAATTGCAAGGCAAGTAAAAGAATACGCAAAAAAAATTATTAAAAAAGATATTTTTCTTGAAGAAATAGCAGAAAAAATTGAGGGCAAAATAATTGAACTCGGAGGAAAGCCCGCATTTCCAGTAAATTTGTCAATTAACGAAATCGCAGCTCATTTCACGCCATTTCACGACGACAAAACAAAAGCTTATGGATTATTAAAAGTGGATTTTGGAGTTCATATAGACGGATTTTTATCTGACACTGCATTTTCTGTTGATTTGGAAAATTCAGAAGAAAATAAAAAATTAATTCAGGCAGCTGAAAGAGCATTGGAATCCGCAATTAAAATAGCAAATTCAAAAACCCCCTTGAATCAGATTGGGAAAAAAATTCAGGAAACAATTGAATCGCATGGATTTAATCCAATAATAAATCTTTCAGGGCATTCTATGAATAAATACGAATTGCACGCAGGAATTACAATTCCAAATATAGACAACAAAAAAGAAGATGAAATCGGTGAGGGCTTGTTCGCAATAGAGCCGTTCGCAACTTCGGGAAACGGAAAAGTAAAAGACAGCAAACCATCTGGAATTTATTCTTTAACCGACGAGAAAAATGTCCGCTCTCAATTAGCAAGAGAAATTTTAAACTATATCATAGAAGAATACAAAACAAATCCTTTCTGTTCAAGATGGATTGTAAAAAAATTCGGAAATTCGTCGCTGTTCGCATTAAAACAGCTCAAAGAAAATGGAAATCTGCATCAATACCCGCAATTAGTCGAAATTTCCGGAGCAAAAGTTTCGCAGGCAGAAGACACAATATTAATCGAAAAAGAAAAAACAATTGTGACTACGAATTGAAAATTTTTTTAAATTACAATTTAGAATAAAGATTGTTTGATATAATTTATTTAAAATAATTGCCTGCTCCTTCGTCGCAGATTAATAAAATTTGAAGTAATATAAACTGTCGTCGATAATTTAATTAAATTTAATATAAGTATGATAATAAGTAGTTTTTTCCATTAATTAAATAATATTCATACGAGCGAAGCGGACAATTTTTAATGATTAATTTACAAGGCATAATAGTTCTTTAAAAATTTTAAATTAAAGTCTACAAATTAAATTCCTTCTCCTCTTGCTGGTTTCTCTACTGCTTGTTTTACAACTTCAACCAAATAACAAATATCAACATTTTTTGGAAGATATTTAGCCCTGTATTTATCTTCAACTTCTTCCACTATATCATCATCGCAAGTAGAAAAGAGAATAAAAGAAATATTTTCAAATTCTTTTTTTTCAAAACAATATGCTATAATCTCTCTCCCAGAAATTCCAGGCATATTATTATCTGTAAGAACAACCTTTACTCCATCTAATTTTCCTTCAAGCCTTTTTTTAAGAGAATTCCCGTCGGAAAAACACTCAATTTGATAATTTGGGAAATGCTTATTTAAATTTTTTTGATGAATTTCAAGAATTTGCGCGTCGTCATCTGCAAATAAAATTATTCCTTCAGAATTTTCATCCATATTCATTTCTGTAAAATAAAGTTTATAAAATTAATTATAATGAAATGGGTTATATAGATTTTAAAAATAAATGCTCCTCGCTTCGCACATCGAAATTACATTACTTATATAATAAAAAAAACTACTCGTTATTCTAATCAAGGTTATTAATTAATTTCAGTTAAATTTTCTCAACTACTTCAATTTTTATCAATCTGCGAACTTGTGAGCAGAAATTTTATGTGGTATCGTCAGAGGCAATGAAAAATACCACTGTTCAGCGTCGAGAAGGAGATGGCGTAGGAAGAACCTTGGTTCTTTTTACTATCCCAAGTAACTTGAGCTCTGAGGCAATGCTGCTTTAGCAGATTTCAAAAATTGCTCTTCAACTTTTTTGTAAACTTCAATTGTAGATTTATTCACACTCGGCTTGACAATATTTAATGCTTCTTCAAAATGTTTATCCTTGACAATTTTTGAATTAATATCTTCTCTCAACGCCAGCATTGCAGATTCCCTGACTAAACATTCAATATCCGCACCAGTATATCCTGCAGTTTTTTTAGCAATCTCTTTCAAATTAATATTTTTTGCGAGAGGCATATTTTTAGTATGAACCCTTAAAATTTCTTCTCTTCCTTCTTCTTCAGGAGCATTTACTAAAAGTATTTTATCAAATCTTCCCGGCCTTAAAACAGCAGGGTCCAGCATATCAGGACGATTTGTAGCAGCGACGACTAAAACATCATTCAAATCTTCCAAGCCATCCATTTCTGCCAACAGCTGATTCAAAACTCTTTCTGTAACTCTTGTTCCAGAATCTTGTCCTCTTCTTCCTGCCATTGAATCAATTTCGTCGAAGAAAATAATACACGGAGCAACTTGTCTTGCTCTTTCAAAAATTTTTCTGACACCTTCTTCAGATTTTCCAACCCACATGCTTAACAGCGACGGCCCTTTAATCTGAATAAAATTTGCTTCTGATTCTGTCGCAACAGCTTTCGCCAATAAAGTTTTTCCTGTTCCTGGAGGCCCGTAAAGTAAAATTCCCCTCGACGGACGAATTCCCATTCTCTTGAAACAATCCGCGTATTTCAACGGCCATTCAATAGCTTCTTTCAAATCTCTTTTTATGCTGTCTAAACCGCCGACATCTTTCCACGCAATATTTGGAGTTTCAACTAAAACTTCTCTCATTGCAGACGGACGCACAATTTTCAAAGCATCCAAAAAATCATTATGCTTGACAATTAATTTTTCCAATAATTCTTTCGGAATTTGTTCTTCAGCGTCGAGTTTCATTTCAGGCAAAAATTTTCTCAAAACATTCATTGCAGATTCTTTTGCCAGAGATTCTAAATCAGCTCCGACAAATCCGTGAGTCAGCGACGCAAGTTTTTCAAGATTAACATCTTTTGTAAGAGGCATTCCTCTCGTGTGAATTTTTAAAATAGTTAATCTTCCTTCTTTATCAGGAACATTGATTTCAATTTCCCTGTCAAATCTTCCTGGACGTCTCAACGCAGGATCAAGTGCATTAACCCGATTAGTAGCACCAATAACAATAACTTTTCCTCTCGACTTTAATCCATCCATCAGTGTTAAAATCTGCGAAACAACTCTTCTTTCAACTTCTCCCTGAACCTCTTCCCTCTTAGGAGCAATTGCGTCAATCTCGTCGATAAAAACAATTGTCGGCGCGGTTTTTTCAGCTTCTTCAAAAATATCACGGATTCTTTTTTCTGACTCGCCGTAAAATTTGCTCATAATCTCAGGACCATTAATCAAAATAAAATTCGCATCAGATTCATTCGCAACTGCTTTCGCCAATAAAGTTTTTCCTGTTCCAGGAGGTCCATGCAATAAAACTCCCTTCGGTGGTTCAACTCCAAGTCTCTCAAAAATTTCCGGATGCTTCATTGGAATCTCAACCATCTCGCGAATTTTTTTTATTTCTTCTTTCAATCCGCCAATATCTTCATAAGTTATTTCCGGAATTTTCTCGTCGGAAATATCAACTGCTTTTGAATTCAAAGTAACTTCAGTATTTTCAGTAATAATTACAGGAGCATTTGGATTTGTATTAATAACCAAAAATTTAATTTGAGTAACACCTCCACCCAAATTTCCAAAACCCATATTCCCCAGCATATCGCCAAAAATATCATTCAAGTCTCCTAATTCTTCAGACATCAAATCCCTTCTTCGCTGAACACCGCCGAGAACAACAATATCTCCTTTGACTAAACTTCTTCCTAATAATCCTCGTTTTAAAATTGAAGGGTCGCCCTGTATCATTATTCCCTGCTGTGCTGGAGCAATCATTATTTTTTTTGCTTCTCTAACTTCTGCCTTGGAAATTTTTACAACATCGCCGATTCCGGTTTTTGCATTTCGTCTCAAAATACCGTCGATTCGGATTATTCCTTCTCCAACATCAGCAGGATAAGAGCGGTCTGCAATAGCAACAGTCTCGCGATTTCCTTTAATTATTATAACATCTCCTCTTCTTATTTCCAATTCTTTCATTAATTCAGCGTCTAATCTCGCGATTCCTTTATACGCATCATCCTGCAAAGCTTCAACAACTTTTAATTGAATTTCTTTTTTCATTTTAAGTTTCAATTTTTTTTCTCCTTTTTAATTCACTAAAACTTAAACTTAATTTTCCAATATCTTCAAAGCACAATCTAACCATGTTATCCATAATTTTTTCCTGCTCTCTCATGAATAAAACAATTTCCTTGGGAATTGAAACTGCATAAGAATTTCCAACAAGTCTCATTTTAACATTGAATTGCTTGTTCTTAAGATTTATATATTTATTATATTCCTGCTCGTCAACAGGATGAATTATTTTTTCATTGCATTTCGGACAAACCACTGCTCTGAAATTAAATCCATTTCTTGCTATCTGCGCTTTTTGCATCTGTGTGTTGCATTTCCTGCACAGAATTTTATTTTCAAAAATATCCATCATGTTTTTTAATTTTTTTTATCTTCAAATTTTCCTAATTTGAATGGGGCAAAAAATCTTTGATTTTTTGCATTTTGTATTATTAGCCGTATCTCGTGACACGGCTTGAGGTTGGAAAGGAGGCTACACATAGCGTGTATACCTTACGTATATACAGGATAATAGATACTATATAAATGTTTTGATTTTTTATTTCGTAAAAATGTTTTAAAATATTATTAAAAAAATCACTCGCTTCGCGAGAGATTGATATATGTTAGTAATGTAAAATCCATAGATAAAATTATAATTAGTAGTTTCTTCCACTACTTAATTAAGAAATCTGCGACAAAGTCGTCAATATTTTTTAAAATTCATTCAACTCCATCCAAAATTATTCTTTTGTCAAATCCTCCGCGTTCATTAAATTTCTTTTTCTTCAGTTTCTCTATTTCTCTTTCATTCAAATTTTTAAATTTTTTAATCGCATCTAAAACTTCTAATACATCAGCAAACTCCTCTTCGTTTTCCTTCTCTAAAAATTCTTTAAATTCCTCGCCAAATTTTTCTTTCAGAAATTTCCAGTATTCCTCGTCAGAAGCAATATGAGTAATCGGCTTTTCATTATTCTCTTTAATTATCTCTGGAATTTTATCCCTGACTAATTTCATAAAAATAAAAATATAATTAATTATTTATATCTTTCTAATCCCCGTCAATTTCTTCAACAATTTTCCTGACATCTCTGGTAACATGCTGTAAAATTTCGTGATCATCTGCTCTCGGATGTTCTTCCTTGTACTTCAAAGCACGAGAAGCTCCAGCAATCACCGCCATTTTTAATATTTTCTCATCTCTCATACTTTTCTGATTTTATTGTTGTTTATAAATTTAATTGCACTGAATTAATTGTATTAAATAAAAATAAATAAGTCAAGCAGATTGCAAACTCCGAAGAAGTTTGATATAATTTAAGAATTAGTAAGTGAAAAGACATGATAAAAATATAATAACTACTTTCTTTAACATTACTAATTTTTTATTAATATCAAAATTCGCGAAGCGAATTTTGCAAATTCTGGCGGGTGGGCGGGATAAAATCAAATTACTAAAAATTATCAATCTCTCTCAAATTAAACACCCAAACATTTTAAAAACTAAAAAAACATAAAAATTCAATGGATTTTGTCAAAGAGGGGAAAAAATACTGGAAAACCGACGAAAATCTGCAAAATAGATTTTCGTGGCCCAAAAAATTTAAAAAATTTTTTAGGGATTTCTGGTTTCTCTTATGGAAAGATGACTCTCTAAAGGGCTGGATATTTTCAATTATTTTCATATTTGTATTCATAAAATTTATTTTCTTTCCGGTTTTGAGTTTAGCAACAGGAACAGTTTTGCCGTTGGCAATAGTTGAATCATGTTCAATGTATCACAGCGGAGATTTTTTATCAAGTTTCAGTTCGTGGTGGGACAGACATGAGAATAAATATTCTGAATTCAATTTGGACAAATCCATGTTCTCAAATTTTAATTTAAAAAAAGGTTTTAATAAAGGAGATATTTTATTTATCGTCGGAGCAAATCCAGAAAAATTAAAAATAGGGGATGTTATAATTTTTGAGGCCGGACACAAAAATCCAATAATTCACAGAATAATTAACATAAAAGAAAAAAATGGAGAAAAAATATTTTTGACAATAGGAGATAACAACAACGGGCAATTGTCTGTGGAAAAAGAAATCAGCGAAGAGCAAATAATCGGAAAAGCAGTTTTCAAATTAGCTCCACTTGTTGGATGGGGAAAATTAATATTTTTTGAGATTAAACAACCGCCGGAGAACAGGGGATTTTGCTCTGAAAATTAAAAAGAAAAAATTTAAAAAGGGGTTAAAGCATAAGTGAAAATAAAAAAATTTAAAATGAAAATAAATAATCTAATTTTATGTGATTTTCTTTATTCAGCGTCGAGTGGGGGTATTTTTATGCAATATCCATCGGAGGTTGTCTTTCTCCCAATGATTTCGGGCAGAGGCAATTTAAGAAATCATCCTTCAGCGTCGAGAGGAAAGTTTAAAAGAAAACCGGAGGTTGTCTTTCTCCCAATGATTTCGGGCAGAGGCAATTTAAGAAATCATCC
>CAYITA010000024.1:0-2977 GCA_964366165.1 Candidatus Woesearchaeota archaeon | reverse complement strand
TTCAGCGTCGAGAGGAAAGTTTAAAAGAAAACCGGAGGTTGTCTTTTAAAATGGAGTTTTGTCCAAAATGCGGTGCTGTTCTTATTCAAAAAAGAAAAAATGATAGTTGTCCTAGATGCAATTATTCCTCAAAAGGAAAAATAAAATTAAAAATTTCTGAAAAAATAGAAGATAAAAAAGAAGTTGCTGTTGTTAAAAATAAAGAAGAGGAATTTCATCCGGTTGTAACCGAAATTTGCAAAAAATGCGGAAATGACAAGGCATATTTCTGGATTGTTCAAACCCGTTCATCAGACGAAGCAGAAACAAAATTCTTCAAATGCACAAAATGCGAACACATTAAAAGAGATTATGGATAAATTAAATATTTGTTTAAGTTGGAAATAAAATATAAACTTTGTTGAATTAATATAAAAATTACTCCTCGCTAATCGCTCGTCGAATTTACACTACTTAATTAATGGAAAATCGGCGACGAAGGAGCGCTATTGTTTTTTAAAAAAATTCTTTGAAAAGATTATTTATCAACATTATAAATCAACGATAAAGTCTTGTTTCCAAAAAACTAAAATTTTCTCTTTCTTTTATATTCATTATTTCTACGTTAATTTCTTCTCCTATTTCTGCTCTCCCATAATTAACAAAACCAAAAAATCCATATAATCTAAACATTGGCTGATTTCTTCTCCGACTTCTTTCAGAAATTTTTACCTGAAGAATATTACCGACGCTGAGTTCGTGATATATTGCAGAGAGCATTAAAAAACCAGTTTCAAGTTTAGGCCTCAAGTTTGTAATAATAACATTATATTTTTGATTTAACCTAACAATATCATCGTTGGGAAAAATAATTCCTTTTGAATCCCTGAATATTTTAGTACGATAAACAAAAACCTCCTGTCTATTAGTTTCTTCTATTTTAATAGGAACAACGTTTTTTAAAATATCTCCTAATTCAGGAACAGCATTTCTGAAAGTGCATTCATCCAAATTATATCTCATAAGATTCAGCATAAATTCAGATTTAAAAATATGATTGTGATAAAATATATTTCAAATTAAAGTCCTTTCAGATAATTTTTTAATCTCTCTTTTTCTTATTAAATCGTGGCTCTGTAGCTCAGCCTGGTTAGAGCACCAGACTCTTAAATGAGAAGAACCAATGGTTCTCCTTCACAGTCTCTCCTTTCCGACGCGGATTAGCAATTTCTTCAATTGCCTCCGACGGAAATTGCGAAAAGAGAAATCTGGGTGTCAAGGGTTCAAATCCCTTCAGGGCCATTCAGCAGCATAGAAAGAATCAGCAAGTTTGGAAAATAAATTTATTTGGAAGAAAATTGCTCGCAACTCCGTTGCTCAAGATTGATGAAAAAATAAAGTAATCTAAATTCTCGTCGATAAACTGATAAATAATTTTTAATCATAATCACCTCGCAGTTTTTTCAATTACTTAGATTAATTTGATAACGCGACAAAGAAGCGCAATTTTCTTCAAAAAAATAAATTATCAAATAAGCAAAATTTCATTCGGGGCAGTATTAACTATTTATAATTTATCTTATAAGTTTCTGAATATTTTCTATTGCGTCTGCAACTTCTCTTCCTTTCTTAGTCAGTTGTATAACCTTTATTCGCCCCTTTTTTTCAAAAACAACAAAATTAAGTAATTCTAAAATCTGCAAAATCTTAACTGCGTGGCTGTAAGTGCAGTCAACTTCTTTTGCAAGAATACTGCCATATCTCATTCGTGTATTCTTTTTCAAAGACACCAGCATCAAAGCTGGCTTTCTCCTGAAAAAGATGTCAAAATTATCTTTCATGTTGGATATGTATTTTTTAAACTATATATTTCAGACAATATATTCCTTTTAAATGTTTTGTAAGATATATATTCACCTGATAGGAGTGGTGTATTTGTTAAATTAAAAAGTTGATAGATAGTTTTTTAAAAGTTCTAAACCTTGCCTTTTTTATGAAAAAAACAAAGGCAGTTCATGCTATGAGTTCCAATCAGGCAAGCAAAAAGAAGCTTGGGGGCATGATAATGAAAAAGATTTTAATTCTGCTTTTGGAGATAAAAATGCTATCATAAATTATTCTGGTCCTTCAAGCGATTGTATTATTTTGGATAAAGATTTTTTGGAATTATTAAAAAAAACTTTCTCTGTTAAAAGCAATAAAGTTTCATTAAAAAGTAGAAATACAATACAGATACACCTTGGATTATTACCCGAATTAACAGATATGAATATTTGGAATAAGAATTTACATAAAATAAAAATGCCTAATGGTAGAATATGCACCGCGAGTATTCAGGGAATATCTTTTAAAAAGCAGGAAGAAATATTAAAAAGTCATTCTTTTTGGGATAAATATCTTGCAAAAGGGGATATTTTATGTTATCGTGATAAAAATAATAAATGGATATTTTTTAATATGGAAGATGTAATAAATTTTATAATAAATAATTTTACTTGGAGACTTCTTAAAACAGGTAGAATTAAAGGGGATTGTAATGGAAAGCAGTATATAACTTATGAATATCGTTCTGAAAGCCATAAATTATGTTTTGTTTTGGGGGCTCATGGTGGGAAAAAAGGAAAAGAGTTTATTGATTTATTAATAAGAAATATTCCTTATGTTGAAGAAATAAGAATACCTAAAGGGATTAATAATCAAACTACCTTTATTTAGGTGGACAATAAATAATTATTTCGTGGGAATCTTTTATATGATTATTAGTTCCATTTTCTATTCTGTTTTTTCCTATTCGTGTTTCTCCTTGCCCTAAAGTATATTGCCACGACGGAAAAAACTGCTGAAATTCTTCATAATACTCTCTTATTGTTGGGCAATTATTATAAGATAAAATAAAACCGCCCTTATGTTTTTTTAATAAATCTCTTAAAACTTCGTGAGGAAATCCTTTGTGATGAACAGGAATATTTCTCATAGGATAAATTCCTTTAAACATTTT
>CAYITA010000023.1:0-11063 GCA_964366165.1 Candidatus Woesearchaeota archaeon | reverse complement strand
AATTTCAAAAGCTTCAGGAGAAATTATTTTTACCATGGATGCAGATACTTATGTTAATTCTCAAAGTATGAGAAAGATGATACATTCTTTTACTAACCCAAGAGTTATGGCTGTTACTGCTGCAATGTTAGTTTACAAACCGAAAACAATTTGGCAAAGAATTCAACATATGGAATATTTACTGGGAATCTTTTTAAGAAAATCTTTGGCAACTCTGAATGCAGTTTATATTACTCCCGGGGCTTTTTCTGCTTACAGATTGGAATTTTTTAAAAAATATGGGGGTTATGATGAAAAAAATGTTACTGAAGATATTGAACTGTCTTTGAGAATTCAATATAATGGTTATTTTATAGATAATTGCCCAACAGCTCCTGTTTGGACAATTGCACCCTCAACATTTAAGGGATTGTTTATGCAAAGAAGAAGATGGTATTTTGGTTTTTTAAAAAATATTGTTAAATATGAAAAAATAATTAGTAAAAATTATGGTGATTTGGGATTATTTGTTATTCCCGTCGGATTAATTGCAACATTCCTCTCAATTTTCTTGACAATTTATCTTTTCTTTAAATCTATTTCAGATATAAGCAAAGAATTTTTGTTTTATCAAAGCGTTAATTTTGATTTTTCAAATGTATTTCATTTTAATTATCTTGTTTTCCAAAGATTCTTTTTTGATTTATTTACAAATCCGGTTACTCTTTTTATTTTGCTTTTTTTTAGTATGATTGGTTTTTATATTTATTATGCTTCTAAAAACATCGGAAAGTTTACCGGAATAATTGTAGATTTAAGTTTATTTTTTATCTTTTTTGCCTTTTTATATGGATTTTGGTGGACTGTTTCGATATTCTATACTATTTTTTCAAAGAAAGTAAGGTGGAGATAATAATTTAAATGAACAAAATTTTAATTTAACATGTTGGAAAGATCTGTTCAGAGTAGGAAGAGATATATTTTTGCCCTTTTAATTGGAACTTTTTTATTTCTTTTGGTTATTTTTATAAGTTATTTTATTGCTTTTATTCAATTTGGAAAAATTACGGATATGCAGGGAGTTACGGCGTATTCTCTTTTTGAAAAAAAATTGTCTTATAGTTTTTTTAACGAAGACATTTGCAATCAGGAGGGGTTTAGAAAAATTTCGGAAGATTTGGCTTATCAGGGAAGAGTTTTAGAAGATTTGGAAAATAAATTTGGAAAAGAGGATAAACAAATTCTTGAAAGAAAAAAATTTTATACGGTTTTATTGTTGGAGCATATGGAACTTTTAGATAAATACAATCAAGGGTGCAATGGCTCTATTAATAAAATTTTGTTCTTTTATTCCAATCAAGAAAATCTTATTGACTCTAGTGAAAATGCAGGAAGAATTTTGGATTTAGTTTATTTAAAAAATAATAATTTGGTTATTTACGCTTTTGATGCGAATCTCGATAGTGAAATTATTTTAAAATTAAAAGAACATTATAAAGTTACTCAACCTTTAACTTTGATAATAAATGATGAATTTTTAATTAGTTGGCCTTTTAATATAGAAGACATTGAAATTTATTTGAATTAGTTTTCTCTCAAAAAATAATTATAATCTAACATACAGAAATTTAAAGAAAATTTTTGTCTCCCGAAGTCTAAAAAAATAGAGACTTTAGAACAGCAATATTAAAAAAGTCATTTTTTATTTAGTTTTTATGGATGAATGTGAAAAATGCGGGATTACTGGAAATAAGGTTCGGCTTTTTGAGGTGATTTCAAGCAAAGGAATTGTAAAAATTTGCGAGAAATGCACTTATGGGGGAGATGCTCCTATTTTGAGAAAACCGACGACGTTTCAATTGAAAGAAGCGGAGAGAAAGCAAACCGTGTATGAAAGACTTTCTGGAAAACCGAGAGATGCTTCTCAAAAAATTCAGGATGAACTTAAAAAAGAAAATACTACTTTGAGAGATATAATTGATAGAAATTATAAACCAGAAATTTCAAGAGAAAAAACCCCGCGTCCGGATTTGATTGATAATTTTCACTGGGCAATTATGATGGCGAGAAGAAGTAGAAAATTGAGCCAAGAACAATTAGCAATGCAAATAGGAGAATCAAAATCTGCGATTGAAATGGCTGAAAAAGGAATATTGCCCGAAGATGATAATAAGCTCGTTAATAAATTGGAAAATTCTCTTGGAATAAAACTTATTAAAAAAAATATTAGGGAAGATGTAAAACCTGCAAGACAGCCTTTAAGAATTTTGGAGTTCAATAAAGAATCTGTTGAGAATCTGACAATTTCTGATTTGCAGGAAATGCAAAGATTAAGAAAATCTTTGCCTGATTCAAATTCAGAAAACAAGAATTTGAACATTAAAAAAAGAAAAGAAGAAACTGATTCTGAAGATTTTTCTGAAGAGAAAATAGATATTGCAGGGGAAAAGGATTTGGATGAAGAAATTGAGGAGGAAGAAGAAAAAGAGTGAAGAGTGTGCCTTCGGCAAATTAACTTAACTCTGAAATCGTCTCCGATAGATTTCTGGTAGAGAATTTAAGTAAGTGAATAAATTTTCGTGATAAAATTTTAATTAACAGATAATCTTTTTATTACTATTTATTATTTATCAATCACGAATGAAATGAGCTAAATTTTTTTAAATTTTAAATGAGAACTTTTCCAAAAGTTTTATAAATGAAATTTTCGCTTTCTTTACATGGAAATCAAAGATTTCCAAGTTTCAAACTTCTAAAACACGGAGTTTGAAAGGAAGTTCGAAATATGGAAATAGATATTCTTAATTCAAGCAAAGATGAAATTGAAGTTCAAATTGGAAATTTAACTCTTGTGGAATTATTGAGAGTTTATCTTAACAAAGATTCGTCAGTTACATTTGCTGCGTGGAAACGAAATCACCCGACAGAAAAGCCGATTTTGAAAGTTAAGACAAAGGGAAAAACTCCGAAAAAGGCAATTGACGACGCTGTTAATCTTGCGACAAAAGATTTAGACAAAATCTTAAGTGATTTTAAGAAATTGAAATAGGGTTGAAGAAAATGCATTTCGCTAATGCTCAATGATATTGATATAAAATTAGTAATGGAAAAAACTACTGGTTATCCTATATTGTTATTAATTCAATTACCGACGATGTTTTCGCATTACTTAATATAAAAATTCTGCAACGAAGTTGCAGGTATTTTATTCTCCATTTTTCTTCACAATAATTTATATAAAGAATTAATCATATTTTAAAATATGGAACCCGAGAAAAATGAGAAGATTTCTGCAGGAAGTTTTGATTTGAATAAATGGCTTTTTGGCGGTTATGAAAAAGATATTATCACGATGATTGCCGGAAATGCCGGAAGCGGGAAAACTAATTTTTGCGTTCTTGCTGCGTGTTCACAGGTAAAAAAAGGAAACAAAGTTATTTTTATGGATACTGAAGGTGGTTTTAGCATAGATAGAGTCAAGCAAATTGTTGGAGAAGATTATGAAAAATATCTGGAGAATATTTTATTGCTGAATCCAACTTCTTTTGAAGAGCAGAAAAAAGCTTTTGAAAAACTTTTGAAAGAATTAAAAACCGGGAAAGTTGGTTTGATTGTTGTCGACGGAATGTCAATGCTTTATCGTCTTGATTTGGGAGATGCTGTTAAAACTGGAGAAGATGAAAATATCCGTGAAGTTAACAGGGAGGCAGCGAAGCAAATGAAACTTCTAGCAGAAATTGCAAGAAAACAAAATATCCCCATTTTAATTACAGGTCAGGTTTATACTGAATTCCTAAGTGAGGATGAATTAAGAAAAGGAACAGAAAAAACAACAAATATTGTCGGCGGAGATTTGTTTAAGTATTGGAGCAAGTGTATTATTGAATTAAAAAATAATAATGGAAAAAGAAAAGCAGTTTTGCTTAAACACCGAAGTATGCCGATTAAAGAAATTACATTTGAGATAAAGGATAAAGGAATTTTCAAAAAAAGGTGGTTATGAAAATTTTAGGTCTCGATTTATTATTTTTTATTTTTCTACTACTAATAATTGAATTAAATCACTATAATCCATTTGTCTTTGTTTTCTGCTATCACTAATTTTCATCTGATAAACCTGAGTATCATATTCTTTAGTTGATAAAACTCCATGACACCAATCATTATGGAAATCTTTAAGAATTACTTCTCGCCCTAAATTTTTTTGAATAATATCTCTTTTACTTTCTTCACTTTTGTCAAAAATAATTTCCCTGAGTATCATACAATATAATCTTCAATAACAAGTATAAAAATCTTTCTTGATAAAATTTATTAATTGTTAGTAATAAAAAATTAAATAGATCACCTGTTCGTTAGATTTCTCGTCGTAGGATTTACATTATTTAATTAAAGAAAATCTGCGAGTGAAAAGAGCAGGTATTTTTACACTTCAAAGTAATTATACAATAATTTAAATCAGATTTTCTTTTTTGAATCATAGGTGATATTAAATTCAAAATTCAAAAATTAAAAATTTTTGACTCTCAAATTTAAAATGGAAAGCATAAAGTTCGAAACAATTAAAAAAATTGCTGAAGTTAGATTCAAATACAAGGATTTTGGAGATATTTCCAAAATAGAAAGTAATTCTCCTCCGAGTGTTTTTATTGGAAGCAAATTAAAATATCCTGTTGTAAATGTCGGAATCTTAAGTCCTTTAGAAAGAGATGAAAATTCATGGGTTTACGACGACGCCAAATATTGGGCAAAAGAAAATTTTGAAATCGGCGATGTTGTAAGGTTAAGAGGTAATTTGCTTAATTCAAGATTCCAGTCCAGAGTCAGCGATGTGAGATTAAATAAAAAATTTATTCAAATAGCGCAGGAAATTGCAATTGCGAGCAAACCAGTTGATATTGAAATTGAATTAAAAAATAAATTGACTTTTGGAAGAAATAAAGATAAAATAATTACTCCGATTGGAATGAAAGCTCCGCTGAAAAAAGCGAGAATAACTGAAAATGTTAAGGTTGATAGAAAAATTGATAAAATGATTAACGACGATGTAAAAGCGAGCGAAGGATTAAAATATTTATATAAAAATAATTTTAATGAATATGTTTTAAGCAAGATTCTTTCTGTTGGTGTTTTGGGTTTGAAAAAAAATAGAAAACTTGTTCCTACTCGCTGGAGCATCACAGCTACTGATGATACTCTCGGAAAAAATTTGTTAGAAGGAGTTAAAGAATATCTTTGGGTTGAAAATTACGATTTATTCATAGGGGAATTTATGGGCAACCAGTATATGGTTTTATTTTTTCCCGGAGTTTGGAGTTTTGAATTGTTTGAGTTGTATTTTCCAGGAAGTTCGTGGAATCCGAGCGAAGAAATTAAAGCGTCGACGGATTTTGAGAATTATTCTGGAAGAAAAGAATACGCGTTTAATACTACCGGAGGATATTATGCTACGAGGCTTGCAATTTTAGAGTATTTGAATTCAATAAAAAAGCAGGCGAGTGTTTTAGTTATAAGACTTGAAACTCCGACGTATTGGGCTAGTCTTGGCGTGTGGGTTGTGAGGGAAAGTGTGAGAAAATCTCTTGAAAACAAAAAAATAAAATTTAATTCTTTTGATGAATTAATTGAGAGTGTTAAGAAAATCGGAAAAATAAAATTTAACTTCGAGCCAGAACAAATTTTAAAGCAGAGTAAATTGCTGAAAATTCTTAACCAAAAAAATCTTACAGATTTTTTGGGCCCCGAAAATCTTTGATTTTCGCGGAAATCAGAAAAGTTTGAAGGAGTGGTTTTAAGGGAAATTGCAAACTTCCTTGAAGTTTGATATTAATAAAAAATAGTAATATGGAAAATCGTCGACAGATAAATTAAATATAATTTGTCTTGATGATAATTTAGTTTTAATAAGTCGTTTTCATCTTATTTATATTTTATCAATTTCGCTGAATGAAATGAGCGCTATTTTTTAATTAATTCTCTTTTAATAGGACTAATTTTATTTTTCTTCTTCAGAATTATTTTCAGATTCTTTTTTCTTATTGTATTCTTCTATCCTTTCTTTGTTTGTAAAACATTCACGATTGAAGCAGAATTCCCACGGGCGTTTTCCTTTTGACAGCCTTATTAAAATAGGAAAATTGCAGTGTTCGCAGTATTTATCTGTTTTTTTTATTATTCCATTCGGAGGAAGAGAAAAAGTATTTTTGCATTCGGGGTAAGAGTCGCAGGCAATGAAAAATCTTCGCGTTTTTTTGCTGTAAGTTATCGCGAGATTTCCTATTTTACATTTTGGACACTGCATCAAAGTATTTTCAATTTTTTGCTGTTCTCTGTAATCCAGATTCGCCTGCAATAATTCTTCTCCAATTTTCTTTTCATTTTTTTCGAAATCTTTTGCGATGCTGGTTATTGTTTTTTTTGCCTCGTCTTTTATTTCTTCTTCTTTTTTTATTGCGATTTCATTTTTTTTGGATTGAATAATTGAATCCATTTTTTGTTCGAAGTGCCGCGTTAATTTTTCGTCGATGATTATCGGGGAGTATTTTTCAAGAGTTTCTATCAAAGATATTCCGAGAGGAGTTGCTTCGATACTTTTTCCCTGCACATATCCTCTGTCATAAAGAGTTTCAAGAATTGTTGAACGAGTTGCCTTTGTTCCAAGATTCTTTTTTTCCAGCTGTGATATAATTGAGGCTGGCGAATATCTTTTTGGAGGTTGAGTTTCTTTTTGTTCTATTTTGCTGTCAGTAATTTTTACTTTTCCATTAACATCGGGAATTTCTGTTTCTTTAAGCTTGGAAGGATATATTTCGAGCCAGGATTTTTTTCTTATTGTTGAACCTCTTGCGCTGAAAACCAATGAGTTTTCTTTTTCTAAATTTTGATTTCTCACTTTCCCCTCATTTTCCGACGCTGTTTTTTCTTTTCCCACACTCCCCTCGCTTCGCTCGCCTTTAAGTTGTGAGAAATCAAAATTAGTTTTAATCGGAACCTTTGCTTTTACTAATTTATTATCAATTACAGCGTCGTCGCAAAACAGAGATAAAAATCTTCTCACAATCAAATTGTAAATTTTTTCTTCGTCGTCAGATAATATTCCGCTGTCTTGTCCTGTCGGATAAATTGATGGGTGTGCAGAATCGATTTTTTTGCCCTCTACTGGTTTGTCTTTTACAATTAATTTTTCAACATTATATTTTCTCGCTAATTTTTTTAGAATTTCTTTGTATCCTATTGAAGCAGGCAATTTCTGTGACGATGTTCTTGGATAAGAGATTAATCCTGCGAGATAAAGCGACTGCGCGGCTTTTAATGTATTCGATGGAGTTATTCCATAAAATTTGTATGCTTCAACCTGAAGAGATGTAAGATTAAATGGCGGCTGCGGAGGAAGATGCTGTGTGGTTTTTTCTGTTTCTGCTATTGCAATTTTTCCATTTAAATTTTCAAATTTTTTCAATTCACTTTTGTCAAAAATATCTTCTACATATTTTAAAATTAATTTTTCTTTATTATCATGGACAGTTATGAAAATCTGCCAGTAAGGTTCTGGCTTGAATGCTAAAATTTCTTTTTCTTTTTTTACAATTAAATTTAATGCTGGACCCTGCACGCGTCCGATTGACATTAATCTAAATTTTCCGGTTGATTTTATAGCATTCATCAACGCCCGGGATAAATTTATCCCATAAAACCAGTCGAGGAAATGCCTTGTTTCTCCTGCTATCGCCTGCCCCCACTCTAATGTCGGATGTTTTTCTTCATAAGCCAGATTTAATTCAGGGCTCGTCAGGGTCGAGAATTTCATTCTTGATGCATCTTTTTGCCCCGCGATAAATCTTACTATATTTAATCCAATCACCTCCCCCTCAATATCAAAATCTGTTGCGACTGTTAATGAGCCAGCACCTTTTGCAAGTTTTAATAATGTATCATAATATTTTTTTGTGAAATCTTTTTTCCTAACTAAATAATTTGGCTTCCATGAAATATCAAATATTGGAATATTGCTTCCAGAAGAATTTTGGCTTAAGGTGAATAAATGTCCGACAGCATTCGCAACAATTATTTCTTTTCCATTTCTATTAACCTCGTAATAAGGAATTCCATTGTTGTTTAGTTTTCTTGAGATTCCAAGCGCAGAAGCAATTTTCATTGCTGCCTGCGGTTTTTCTGTTATTACTAATTCATAACCAGATTTTTTTAAGGAAATTTCCGGAGGGATGTAATTTTTAATCATTTTTTTTTGCAAATTTTTTTCCTGTTGATTTTTTTTAGAATACTTTTTTTCTGGCTTGGAAATTATTTCAACCACCTCTAATTCTTTTTTATCTATTTTCTTGTAAGATTTTTCAATGGCTCCTTTTAGCATTTCTTCTTTGGGGAAATCTTTTATTTTTATTTCCACACTTTTTCTAAGATAATCCTCTTTGGAAATGTCATCTTTTACAGGTTTTTCAGTCACTCTTTTTAAATCCTCTTCATCCACAGGAAAATAATTTTCTGCGGTTGTTTCTTCTTTTGATTTTGTGGGTTTTTTTGGAGGCATTTTTACAAATACTATATATTTAACTTATTTAAGAGAATTAAGGGGGTTTTTATTTGTTTTTGTATATTTTTTTTGAAATTAACACTCGCAAACTCGTGAAATTGATAAGATATTGGTAATGAGAAAACTACAAGTTATCACAATATCGACGACGTTTTTGCATTACTTCAACTTACATCAATATTAAACTTCGAAGAAATTTGTAAAATTTGAACCAATAATAATAAAAATAATAAAATTATATTTCAATAATTCTTCCTTTTCTTCCGACATTGATAATTGTTGTGTCGCCGATTTTACCTTCTATTCCTTCTGTTTCGTGAATATGAGAGTGAATTAAAATTTCAGGGTGAAATTCTTTGATTGCTTTTGTTATTCCTTTGCTTCCCCTAAATCCTGAAATTTCCGAGACGCTTCCATAAGGGTGCATGTGAGTAATCATTATTTTTCTTTTCAAATCTCTAATTCCTTCGTGGGCTTTTTTCAGTGTTTCGAACATTTCTCTGTCGTTGATTGTGCTGATTCCGATATTTGCTCCGCCTGCTCCGAAAATTCCGATGTCTTTTACTTTTATTGAGTAGCCGTGTAAGTTGTGGGTGTCCGGATACATTTCTGCGAAAAAATCTGCTGTTGCTAATGTCTCGTGATTTCCAGGAACAAGCAAAACTTTTTTCCCTGCTTTGACAAAAGGACCAATTAAATTCTCGACGGATTTTTCAGCAAAAGTCATATCGCCGGTTAAAATAACCAAATCAACATTTTCTTTTTTTGCTCTTTCAGCCAGTTTTTTAACCTGCCTTGTGTCGCCGTGAACATCTCCTGCTGCGAGGATTCGCATTTTTCCCATAAAAAATAAAGTTGTGAAGAGTTAATAAGGTTTTTTATTGTGTTAAGTCAAGTTCATAACTTTACATTTACGCTGACGCGGATTATTTTGATTAAGTAGTGGAAGAAAATACAAGTTATTATAATTGTCGATGGGTTTTTCGCATTACTTCTTTTTTATCTCGAGAACTTTGTTCGAGCAATTTTTTAAAAAAGGTTAAGTTAGGGTTTACTTTACATATTGAGGTAATGGAGAAAACTACTTATTTTGATTTTATTAATCTGTGAAATAACGAACAGGAATCTTTTATAGATAAAATTAACTTGTAAGCTAATGATATATACTCTATGGATTAATAATCTTTATTAATTTGATTTAGTTTTTTTAATCATGGTTTTAGAAACGATTTCAATGGAAGAGGATGATTTGCAAAGAATAGCTGACAAAAAAATAGATTTGCTTCTTTATGCGGATTCTGTTAAGTCTAATCAAGATATAAATTGCCCGAAGATATTTTGGAATGGTTGGGGGCATGGTTCTGGTATAGGTGATTGGTGCTGTGTTTTAAGGGAATATCATTATGGTGATTTATTGCATGGAGGAGGAAGTGAAAACAAAGATTATTATCCCTGCAATTGTCGTGATTATAATACTTGTCCAATTTTATCTGATTATAATTCCAAAAAAGAATAAATTTTTTGAAATGAGAAAAATTTAAAAGTAGTCGGTACCTTAATTCCTTAAATGAAAATAATAAAAGTTATGTCAAAAAAAGTAGGTAATAAAGAATATTCAAAATATCTTCTTAATTTGCCCAAAGATGTTGTAGAAGAATCTAAACTTGCTGGAAAAAATTTAAAAGCAAAATCAGAAAAAGAAAAGATTATTATTGAAAAAGAATAATCTAAAATTTTAATTTTTTTTCTTTTAATTATTTATGGTACCGAAATATTTATATAGGGGTGGTACCATAATATATCATGACAGAAAATAAAATGTCTTATTATAAAAATTTAGAGGTAGTTAAACAAAGATACTTTCAAACCGAAATAATTAAAATGGGAAGGATTATTAATAAAATAAAGAAAGATACAATAAAAGAGGAAATGGAAAAACAATTTGGATTAAATAAAAAAGAGATTGGATTAAAAGAAAAAAAAGAAGCTTTTCTAAAAACAATTATCAGTAAAACTTATCCAAAGAGTATGAATAAATATAAGAGAGTTCCTATTTCTCCTATTCGTTATGCTGGTGGAAAAAGTTTAGCTGTTGGACACATTATTGAGTTATTACCTAATAATATAACAAAAGTTGTTTCTCCTTTTTTTGGCGGCGGTTCTGTTGAAATTGCTATGAGTAAATATTTAGATTTAGAAGTAAGAGGTTATGAAATTTTTGATATTCTTTGCAATTATTGGAAATTTCAAATAGAAAATCCAAAACTTCTTTATAAAGAATTAAAAAAATTAAAACCTACTAAAGAAGAATTTGAAAAAATAAGAAAAATTTTAAATAAGGTTTGGAAAAAGGAAATTATTTTAGACCCTTTAACCCTCGCTGTTTATTTTGTTTATAATTTTAATTTATCTTATGGACCTGGATTTATGGGTTGGAGTTCTGATATTTATTTGAATGATAAAAGATATAAAGCAATAATAGAAAGAATTAGAGATTTTGATCCAAAAAATCTTAAAGTAGAATGTGCAGATT
>CAYITA010000022.1:0-11140 GCA_964366165.1 Candidatus Woesearchaeota archaeon | reverse complement strand
TAAACCTGCGGTCTGCAAAATTACTTTAAATCTGATGTTTATTAATCGTGGGGGCGTTGAACTTCTAAAATTAAATCATAAACCAAAACATTTAAATATACCTATGTATACAATTGTATATGGAAACAACAATAAGAATAAATCCTGAAACAAAAACAAAATTAGATGAATTCAGGCAATATAAAAATGAAAGTTACGATGAATTAGTTAGAAAATTAATTATTGTTGCAAAAACTTGTGAAAAAGAACCCAGATTAAGCCAAAAAACAATACAAGAAATAAAAGAAGCAAGAGAAAAAATAAAAAAAGGCGAATTCTATACAGAAAAAGAAGCTAAAAAGATTTTAGGATTATAATAAGTAAATCTTGAAACTTAACTTTTCTAAAAAAATTGCTCGAACAAAGTTCTCGATATCTTAAAATAGGTAATTCAAAAATACTACGATTATAATAACTTGTAGTTTCTTCCATTACTTATTAATATCAATTCACGTCAGTGCAAATGTAAAATTATGAACTTGACTTAATAGATTATAAAGAATTATAAATCTGCATAATTTATTCTGTTTATGTATAATCTTATTTTTGAAAAGAATGCTTTAGAATCTTTTAACAAACTTGAACTTCAAATAAAAGAAAGAATTTGGAATAAACTCCAGCAATGCAAGGAAAATCCTTTTAGATTTTTAAAACTTTGGAAGAAATTGATGGTTTCAAATTAAGAGTTGGTGATTATAGAGTAATAATCGATATCGACAATTCTGCAAAAATTATCAAAGTTTTAAAAATTGGACATAGAAAGAATGTTTATGATTAATTTTTCAAACCGCGAGGGAAATTTTGGAGAAGATGTGGAAGTGAAAAATTAAAACAAAAACTTTATATACCAGTTATAGTTACTATATAACATGGAAAAAACAACCATACAAATAAATTTTGAAACATTAGAAAGACTAAAATCTCTTAAAAATTTTGAAAGGCAATCTTATGATGAATTATTGAATAATCTTATAGATCACTGCAAAGAAGAAATAATAATTGAAGAAGAAATCACTGAAATACAAAAAGGGCTTGAAGATATTAAAAGGGGAAGATTAAAACCAATTGAACAAGTTGCGAAAGAGATGGGAATAATTCTGAAATAAAATGTTTCAGATTGAAATAACTAAGACAGCAGAAAATTTTCTTAGAAAATTGCAAAAAAAGGACGCAGAAAATATCCTAAAAAAAATTTATTCAATAAGAGAAAATCCTTTCAGATTTTTAAAAAGATTAAAAGGTGAAAAATTATGGAGACTAAGAATCGGAGATTACCGAGCTATCGTCGACGTTATAATTTCTATGAATAAAATAATTGTTATCCGAATCGGACATAGAAAAAATATTTATGAATAATTTTCAAACCGCGAGGGAAATTTTGGAGAAGATGTTGAAGTAAAAAATACCTGCTCGTAAACTCACAGATTGATAAAAATTTAAGTAATGTAATTCTCTTCAATATCTTACAATAATCACAAGTTATTTTTTCCACTACTTCAAAAAATATTAATTCGACGATAGGAGCAAATTTTTATTTTCTTCACTTCTAAATCCCCCTCATCAAATCATAAACAACTCCGGCAATAAATATCAAACTCAAAATCCCAATTATCCACCAATTAATCGAAACTGAATATTCTGGTTTTCTGTTTCCTTTTTTCTTCGCTTTTTTAAGCATAAAAAAAATCAAAATTGCAGTCAAACCTCCGGAAATACTTCCTCCGATAGAAATAATTTTTGTAAAGGAAAAAAGATTAAAATACTGTGTAATCAGGAATATAAAAATTGGAACTAATGCAACAAAAAACCACGCCGAAAATTTTTTCATTTTGCTGTCAAATACAAAATTATCCTTTAGTGCATTCCCCAAAGCAAGATGAGAAGTGAACATTGTAAAAATTCCAAGCACAATAAAAAAAGCCCCCAATGTCAGCGTCGCAATCTCAGGCGTTTCATTTCCCTTGAAACCAACAACCATAAATGTAAACAAAGCATAAAAAATAATTGAAATTACCGACGACGCAACAATAACTTTTTTCATTAATTTTTCATTATCTTTCAAAATAATTTCAACTTCAGGCACAGCACTGAAAGAAAGAAACGCAAAAAGTATAACTCCAAATGGAAGAAAAATATTCGCAAAATTAAATCCAGATAAATTAATTAATTTAACATCATCTATGAAAAAAATAATAATCGCAGCAAGAAGAAGAAATATAATTCCAACTCCAATCTTCTCAAATTTTTTCAGCGCACTAATTCCCTTCCATAATAATAAGGACATTAAAATTCCAAACAAAAAACCCATCAATAAAGTGTGATTGACATTTCCAAAAATCAAAAAACTCAAACTCCCTCCAATACCGACCATATAAGCAAGAATAGCAGAATAAATTCCAAAAATCATAGCAAACTGCATTAACCACGCGCCTTTTTTCCCGAGATATTTTCTTGCATAGCCCGGAAGCTGATGATTGCCTTTTGTCCTCAGCGAAATTTCACCGAGATAAAGATTACACAATAAAATAATTCCTCCAAGTAAAAGAATATACGCAAGCGCGACAAAAAATCCTGCCTGCACAGCAACATAAGGAATCCCCAAAACTCCTGCACCAATTGCAGTTCCAACAATTACACACACTGCAGTCACAAATTTTTTATTAGTTTTCATTTTTTTTATTTTTCCCTCGACAAACAGGCTCGGAGGGAATCGAACCCCCATCAACCGGTCCGAAGCCGGTTATTCTATCCGTTGAACTACGAGCCTTTGAACAGCGCTAACTTTTTTTCTGAAATTTATAACGGCTTTTCAGAGGCGAGCCAGAGCCTAATTATTTAGAATTTATAATATAACTCTATTGAAAAGGTTTTTGTTTTTAATGAATCATTTATAATACTATATTTGCACTCACTTCGTTCGTGATATTAATTCTATTTTAGTAATCGAAAAAACTACTTATTATTTTATCTTCGATGTTTTTGGATTATTAATTTTATTAATTCGAGCGACGAAGTCGCGAGCATTTTAGGGGTGGGTGGTCGGGGGTGTTTTGTGGGAAATTTTTTTATCAATATCTGCGACTTCTAAACGAGCAACAATATGCAAAAAGTTAAGTTTTTATATCTTTTATTTGAAGAATAAAACGAGATAAAAATTCCAAAGGATTTTTATACTTTCGGAATTTTATTTCAAAGATGGAATTAAAAAGACACCATAAATGGATAATTGGAAGTTTCAGTTCTTTGATAATTATTTACATGATAGCTAACAGCATTTTTCTTTACAGTTTATTTTTAAAAGAAGATATAAATTACAATTCATTGCAGCAATCAATAAAAAACTTGCAAATTGACACTCAAACAAAAATAAATCAACTGACAGCAAATATCATTGAAACAAAAGACACATTAAATACAATAAACACTTCCTTAAAATCAGAATTAAAAGAATTGAAAGCGTCTGCAAGTTCAGATTTTTCCGGAATAATTGAAAACTCAATAAATTCAGTTGTAACAATAAGAACCGACGTGAGCCAAGGAACAGGATTCATAATCAACGACGACGGATATTTAGTCACTAACGCGCACGTTTTAGTCAGAGGAACCAAAATTTCTATAATAACTGCTAATCAGGATTTATTAAAAGGAAATTTAATCGGATACAATAATGATTTTGACATAGCATTAATAAAAATAAATGGAAATTATAATTCTTTAAAATTTGCAGACTCCGACGAAATACAAGTTGGAGAAAAAGTAATAGCAATCGGAAATCCCTTAGGATTGCAGTTCTCAGTTTCAGAAGGAATAGTTTCTGGAATTCACAGAGAAGGACTAAACGGCGTAAATTCTTATGTTCAAACCGACGCTGCTTTAAATCCCGGAAACTCTGGAGGCCCTTTAATAAACAAGCAAGGAGAAGTAATCGGAATAAATAATTTCAAAATCGGCGGAAGCGAAAACATCGGCTTTGCCCTCGAATCAAATTACATTAAAGAAGTTGTCAACGAAATTTCAAATCGAAAATTAAATCAAACACTGGCATAAATTTTTATTTTGAAAAAATTAATTCCAAAAAGTTTAAATATAGAAATTCCTAAAGAACTATATGACAGAACAAGAAATTTTAAAAGAATTTGAAATACTTGAAATGGGTTCACAATTTATTTCTAATAATTTTAAAGGACTACAAAAAAAGTTCGGTGGGAGATTCATTGCAATCGGAAATAAAGAAGTTGTAGCAAATGCTGATACATTTGACGATATTAAGAAAATATTAGATGCACAAAAATTTGATTTTAGTAAAACAATAGTGCAATTTATCCCTCGAGAAGGAGAAATTATACTATATTAATATGATTTTTAATATAGATTTAATAAAAAATACAGGAGCCGAACGTCTATTATTTAATATTGTTTCAATGCACCCCCATTCTTTTGGAGGTATTATTTCTATTGTTGATACTGGAAGTCCTAGAACTATCATTTCTGCTAGTGCAGCATCTAAATTAAAAATTTCTGCTACTGGTGAGAAAGCATCACCCATTTATGGTTTTGGAAGGGGAAATATACCTTGCAGAAAATTGAATAATTTTAAGTTTATAATAAAATCCTCTGAAGGAAAAACAAAAAGTATAGAAATGCCAGTCTATGTGGTGGATATTCCCGCACTTAATAATCTTAGTCAAGAGATGAAAATTAGTGCTTATCGAATTGACTCAATAATTGGATTGGATTTTTTAATATCACAAAAAATGAAAATGGTAGTAGATTTTAACAATAATCTTTCTTATTTTGAAGAGATTTATAATAAGAATATCTTGACTTAAAATCATTCACTAATTCTTGTATATCTTTTCTTATTTGAATTTCATCCATAACCATTTTACAAAATCCAATTATTTAAATCCTACTTTTAATTTTCTCTGCATAAAAACATTTATTAAATCTCTTTCTTATTTGATATAATAAAAAATGAAAGAAGAAAAAGGTATAACAATAAAAAAAGAAAAAGACATGCCAGAATGGTATTCTCAGGTTTGCCTTAAATCTGGACTCGCTGATTATGGTCCAGTAAAAGGAACTATGATTATAAAACCCCTCGGTTATGCTGTCTGGGAAAAAATTCAAAATTATTTTAACAGTGTCATGAAAAAAAGAAAAGTGCAAAATGCTTATTACCCAATGTTCATCCCAGAATCATTTTTCAAAAAAGAAGCTGAACACGCAAAAGGTTTTTCTCCTGAGGTTGCGTGGGTGGAATCAAAAAATAAAAGCGAGGAAAAATTAGCAATTCGTCCGACATCTGAAACAATAATCTACGACGCATATTCTAAATGGATTCGCTCTTGGAGGGATTTGCCATTGAAAACAAATCAATGGTGTAATATAGTGAGATGGGAAGTTTCTGACTGCAAATTATTTTTGCGTTCAAGGGAATTCTTATGGCAAGAGGGGCACTGTGCCTATGAAACCGAAGAAGAATGCGAAAAAGAAAATTCAGAAATCTTGGATGAATATGAAAAACTTTGCAAAAACCTTCTTGCACTGCCTTTGTTAAAGGGAGAAAAAACAGAAAAAGAAAGATTCGCAGGAGCAAAAAAAACAAACACTATTGAAGCATTTATGCCTGACGGAAAAGCGCTTCAATGCGGAACAGTTCACAATCTAGGACAAAATTTCGCAAAATCATTCAACATAAATTATCTCGACAAAAATGAAAAAATTCAAATCCCCTGGCAAAGCTCGTGGGGAATTTCAACAAGATTAATCGGTGCAACAGTAATGACGCATTCCGACGACAAAGGATTAATTCTTCCGCCTGCAATTGCTCCAGTGCAAATTATAATTATTCCAATATTATTCAAGGGAAAAGAAACAAAAGAAATTTTAAAAAAAGCAAAAGAAATAAAAAACAAATTAAAATCTTTCGAAGCAGAATTGGATGATAGAACAGAATATTCTCCGGGATGGAAATTCGCAGAATACGAGATGAAAGGAATTCCTATAAGATTGGAATTAGGTCCGAATGATTTAAAGAAAAATCAAGTCGTATTAGTAAGAAGAGATAAAAATGAAAAAAAGGAAATTAAAATTTCCCAATTAAACGAAAAAATAAAATTCGAGCTTGAAGATATGCAAAAATCTCTCTACGAAAAAGCAAAAAAATTTCTCGATTCAAGCATAAAAAAAGCAAGCAACTGGAATGAATTTTTAAGTGTAATTAAGAACCGGCAAATTGCTCTTGCTAATTTTTGCGGAGACCCTGAATGTGAAGACTACATCAAAGAAAAATCCGGCGGAGCTTCATCAAGATTAATTACAGACAAAAAAACCAAAGGCAAATGTGTTTATTGCAACAAGCCGTCAAATTTATTGGTTTATTTTTCTAAAAGTTATTGAGGAAAAAATTATTAAGATTATTAGGAATTGAAAAATAAAATCACAGGTTGTTCGCAACAAGTTGCTCAAATATTAATAATTCCGAAATCGCTTTCAGCAGATTTCTCCATACAACATAAATAAAATGATAAAAGAATTTTTTCACATTACTTATTTAATAGAAAATCTGCGACGAGAGGAGCAGGTATTTTTTATATTTTATTTTTTAACATCAACCTTATTTTAAATTTCATAAAACATACTAACAAGTATAACACTCACCAGAATTTTTAATTTATTTTAATTCTGAAGTTATTTGATTTAATTCATTTTCCATTCTAAGTGTCATTTCAACAATCACACTTAATTCTTTTTCTACGATTTGTTTTTCCACCATTTTTTTGCTTTCCATCGCATTTTCACCTTCGACAAAACCAAATCAAATAAATCCAGAAATTTTACCCCCAAAATTAAATCAATAAAAATATCAATTCAATCCAGGGAATAAAAACCTGAATTAAATTGAATTAGGTTTAATTGTAGTATAAACTAAGCCAAAACAATTTGCATTCCAATGTCTGACACTAGTCATACTCATGTTTTTAATTAGTTTTTATCTATTTTTATAGTTTTCTATTCTTGAGAAGAGATATATTTTGATAAAAGAATTGTTCGCAATAAGTTGCTCAATTAATTTTACTTCGAAATAGTTTTACAACATATTTCTTCATCGATAATTTAAATAAGTTGATAAAAATATTTTACCCCACTATTTTATCTCTATATCAATCTGCGAGTTTACGAGCAGGTATTTATTCAAATAAATTATATTCTACAATTTTCATATTAAATCAAAAATTATTTTTCACTGGAATTAATAATCTTCCTAATTCTTTCCTTAAAAATTTCCAAATCCTCAAATTTTATTTTTCCTCCAACAGCATCCTGATGTCCTCCCCCGCGAGCTCCATCTAATCCTTCAATAGATTTAATAATTATATCCTTGACATCTTTTCCCCTCATTGAAATATTCACACTTGCACCAGCGACGCGAAAAACAACAATGTATTTTGAAGCATACAAATAACTAAGCTCGTTGGCAATGTCAGAACTTAAACTTGTTTCTCCTGCATACTGGAAAAATAAAATTTTATCTTTTGAATTATAACTTGCTTTTGCTTTTTCTAAAAGATTATTATATTTTGTGAAAGTTTTGTTGAAATTGCTGTAAATAGATTTGTTTTTATTATTCTCTTCTAAAATATCATAAGGACTTTTAATATCTAATAAAAATCTCTGCATTTTCACAACATTTGTAACACTATCCTTTAATCCAAAACCGATTATTCTTGCAATTTTTCCTATTTGGGATTTATATAAAATATCAAAGGCATTCTTGGATTTAACAGACAATTCAGGAAATTTTTTATGAAACTCGTCGTAAAATTCAGGAACAAATTTATCTGAAATACTTCCAATCACTGCAATCCATAAATCATCTTTTCTATTTGTAATTTGATAGCACAAAACAGTAACTGGCTCATTTGTCGACGGCTTATTCAAAAAAACATTGTAATAATCAACAAATCCTGGAATCTGGCACTGCACATCATGATGGTCAATCCAGACAACAGGAATATTATGCTGTTCAATTTCTTTCCAAAAACCCTCGGAAATAATTGGTTTGTCTAAAATAAAAATATAATCTGCGTTCAATTCCAGAACTTTTTTAAAATAACTCGCGTCCATTTCAGGATAAGATTTCACAGCGACGCCTTTTCCCCTTTCAATATATCTCGATAATAATAAAAAACTGCACAATCCATCTGCGTCATTATCATAAAAAAAAATAGGATTTTGCGCTTTTTCCAAATGTTCTTTTATATCAGAAATCTGTTTTTGTGTTAGCATAAAATTGGATAGATTATGGATTTTTATTCTTTTTGATTTGGAAATTCATGGAAAACCGCATATATTCCAGTGTGCGGAGAATTTCCAAATCCCAAAAACGAGCGCTTAGCGCATCGTTTTTTTGATTGCAAAATTTTGCTCGCTTCTGCTCGCAACTTCGCACGAGCAATTGATAAATTAAATACTCTCTACCACGAAATCGCTCGGCTCGATATTAGTAAGAATTAGTAAATCAAAAATTACTTTTTATATTATATTTATCTTAATTACCGAAGCTGTTTTACATTACTTTAACCTTATTAATATCAAACTTCGAAGAAGTTGCAAATTACCGACGCCAATTTTTTCCCGCTAATCTAAATTATTTTCCCTGAGGATATTTTTTCCTTGATTTTCTTTAACTCGTTTTTAAAATCTATAATTTCTTGCTCATTTTCGAACAACCCCATAAGTTGCTCCTCATTTAAATTAAGCATTTTATTCAAGGAATCAAAATTATTTAATATAATCTCCTTATTTTTAACAAGTATATCAAGTTTGCTGATAAATCTAAATCCCCTTGATTTGACAACTCCGTCGAAATTTTTTCCAAAAAATACTTTGGAAAGATTGGAAGATTCCAGTAAAAAATCCAAATCAGTGTTGTACAAATAATTTTCTATTTTGGATATTTTATTTTTAATATAATCTTTCATGATTAATTTTTTTTCTGCAGGAATATTTCTGGTAAGTTCTTTTAATCTGAAACTAACAAGTGTTCCTTCTTTTCCAAGTTCTACAAGATATTTTTTTATAATAAAAGTTATTTTATTTATTATCTCTGCTCTCTGCAAAACAGAAGAAACGTCGTCGATAGTTACCATGTCCATAACTTCCAAAACATTCAAATTCAATAAAGATTCATTATAAATTTCAACTTGTTTTTCCAAAATTTGCAGAACATCTATTGCTTTTCTTAATACTTCTGAACTTGAATCCAAAATATGTTTTAAATTCCCGCAATAAATTGTAGTTTTATTTCTTCTTTCAGAAATTGCGATTACAGTTGCGTCTAATTGCTTCGCAGTTCTTTCAGCAGCTTTGTGCCGTGTTCCTGTTTCTTTTGTGCTTATATCGACGCTGGGAACAACAAGAGTGTTTGAGAAAAGAATATTTTTCAAATCATTTGACAAAATAATTGCTCCGTCCATTTTCGCCAACTCTGTTAGCTTCTGCGGACTGAATTTGCAATTAATTTTGAATCCTCCTTCAACAATATTAGCTAATCCTTCTTTATCAACTATGATTAAAGCTCCCAAACCAGCTCTTTGAATATCATCAAGTGCCAATCTCAAAGAAGTTCCAGGAGAAAACAATTTCAAAACTTCAATTAAATTCGCCTCGTTTTTTTCTTTCTCCTCTTTTCCTTCTTCTAAATTTTTCACCATTTTTTCCTATTTTTAAAATCTTCAATTCATAGAATTGAATGAGCCAGAAATTTTTAATTTCTGGAGGCAAAATCTTCAAAACCTCCTGTTTTGAACGAGACAGAAAATTTCTTGTTTTCTGTAAATTTATTATTTTTTGTCATCAGAAAACTCAAAAAAGATTAAACTTTATAAATTTATCTAGGAAATTTTAGCATATTTAGTAATTTATGAACAATAAAAATTTTACAAAATACTGGAAAATATCAACGGCAAAGCAATTGTAGCGTCGCAAAAAACATCCACAAACTCTGCTTCAGAATTCATTTTTCCCCAGGAAATTCCTTCTTTTAATTGAGCTCCGCTTGAACCTCCAGACTCTGCGTTGTCAGTTGTTATTTGTATCCCGTAATCCGCGCCTTTTGAAAACTGAAGCGCCTGCTGAATAAAATTTTTCGGCAGTCCCCCACCAACATAAATCACGCTGTTTTTTTTGCTTGTCCAAGCCAAATCAATTATTTCATTCATGTCTGAAAAAACATCTATTTCTGTTTTGCCTTTTCCTGAAGCAATTCTTCCCCACATCATCATGCCAATTCCAGAATCTGCAATTCCAGGGCAAAAAATCGGAATTTTTTTATCATAGCATTTTCTCAAAATACTCTCAGATTTTTTCGGACACAAATCTCCAACTTTCCACAAAAATTCTTTTATGTTCCTGCAATTTTTTAATTCACTAAAATTTTTTTCAAAAAAATCCTCTAATTTTTTATAAACATCATTTTTCATCAAAACATTGTAAATCCTGTCAACACCTTCTTTGTTCAGTTTTTTATCGTCTTCAAACTCGCTTCCAAGATAATGCTTTTCTCCTAAAACTTCAATCAAGTCATGAGTTAAATTTGCACCGGTTGTAACAAAAACATCAGTTTCATCAAGTAAATCCAAAATAATATTTTTCATTCCTGCTGGAACCATTGCGCCGGCAATTCCAAGAAAAACTTTGCATTCTTTGTCAGAAAACATTTTTTTCATAATTCTCGACGCTTCTGCAATTTTTCCTGCTCCAAAACCCATGTTGCTCATGCCTCCGACTAACTCCGAAACTTTCATGTCTTTCTTGATTTTTATTGATTTAACAGGTTTCATAGAAAACTAAAAAATTAAATGATTATAAAGTTTGTGATGATGTTAGATTATTAAATTAATTTAGATTTTAGATAGTTTTTTATAACATATTTTCTTTTTGTTTTTATGAAAGATTTGGTTAGAATTGGTTCAGAAACAGCAAATGGCGGATTTGCTAATGAAGATACCATCGTAAAAAAATTTAATTCTTGGAAAAAAGATAGAGAAGCAAAAAAATGGCTTGAGATTATGGGTTATAATCTTAAAAAAATAAA
>CAYITA010000021.1:0-11222 GCA_964366165.1 Candidatus Woesearchaeota archaeon | reverse complement strand
TAATTAAAATTTATAGATTAAATAATAACTGCTCCTTCGTTGCAGATTTTCTGTTACTTAAATAATGTAAATCTGACAAGCTTTGGGCGAGGAGTGAAATTTTATTTTTTATATTCTAAAATATTTAAATTTCAATTTTATTTCACACAAAGACAACCAACAGGCGGACAAGCTATTTCAACAATTGTTCCCCCTATATATCCTCTTTGTATACACCATCTATGACATGCAGAAGTATAATAAAAAACTTCGTTCGGGTTATTACCACAGGTAGTAAGAGCTGGTTGTAATAGTTTAAGTTCGTCAAAAGTAGCATCAAGATATGCTACTTGTCCAAAATTTCCGGAATCAATTGCCTGTTGCAAATTTTTTGTCTGTCCTCCAATTGTAACATCAATCTCACCAGCACTATGTCCAAAAGTTGAAGGAATATTTGAACCATATGCCCTGATAACAAAAATTCCAATCAATAAAACAACAAGAGCAACAAAAACATAAACATGCCTCTTTTCTATTTTTATAATCACCATAACTATTTAAATAAATAAGAGTATTTAAATTTTATTAATATGTTAAATAATTCTTCTAAAAATTAATTTAAACGCAAAGACAAGGAATTAATTTTGAGTTACAAATTTTATTTCACACACAAACAAGTTACAAGGCGCGCACCAGGATTACTAGGGGGGCTACAACTAAAGTAGCCGGTTGTTCCTCCGGAATAACCATTTGTTGCACAATAATTATAACAACCTAGATTAATCCAATAAACTATCCAAACATCTTGGTTTGGATTGGGTCCGCCCCCTAATTTTGCACATATATCATCTAAATCACGCTCAAAATTAGCATCTGGAATATCTCCCACCATAACAACATTTCCTATATTTTTATTATCAATTGCCTGTTGCAAATTTTTTGTCTGTCCTCCAATTGTAACATCAATCTCACCAGCACTATGTCCAAAAGTTGAAGGAATATTTGAACCATATGCCCTGATAACAAAAATTCCAATCAATAAAACAACAAGAGCAACAAAAACATAAACATGCCTCTTTTCTATTTTTATAATCACCATAACTATTTAAATAAATAAGAGTATTTAAATTTTATTAATATGTTAAATAATTCTGAAAACGATGCGCTACCGCACATTGAAAACTTCAACCTGCGAAAGTTGAATGTCTCAGAAATTTTTAATTTCTGAGTGTGTGGCTTTCCAAGAATTTCCAAATAATAATTTTACATTTTGCACTAGTGTGGATTGAAGTTGATTAAGTAATTGAAGAACCTACAATTATTATAAATTATCAACAATGTTTTCGTATTACTAATTATTTTTAATATCGAGCAACTTGTTGCGAGCAATTTCGTGGTAGAGACAAATTTAAATTAGTAATAACTCGTGCGAAATTGCGAGGAGAGCATCTTTTCTAAAAAATAACTTCTTATCAAAATTAAAATCAGATACCAAAACATTTATATATCAACTGATATATGCTAATTTATTAAAATGTTAAAACAAAAAAATCCTTTTATTAGAAGCCCGACTTTAGACACTGTTTTAATGATAGAAAAAACTATCGAAGAATATTCTGGAGAATTCAACAGAACTCAGATTTGGAAAAAACTTCCAAAAAAAGTAATGTGGCAAACATATCTAATTGTTCTTGATTATCTTGAAAGTATAAATAAAATTGCTTTTGATAGAAATGGAACTATGGGATATATCTGGAATCCTGAATTAGCTAAAAAAATCTTAAAAAGAAAGAATACAAAATGGCTATAAAAAAACCATGTAAAGTAACATTTGCGGATTTAAAAACACAAAAAAGTTTCTTTGAATTAAATGAAAACGATGATATAAAAAAATACATTAAAAGGGCAATAGAAGATATAAAACAAAATGCTTTCTGCGGAATTCAAATACCCAAAAGATTAATCCCAAAAGAATACATTATAAAATACGAAATAAAAAATTTGTGGAAATATGATTTGCCTCAGGGGTGGAGACTTCTTTATTCAATAACAACACCAACAAAAGTAGAAATTATCTCATTAATAATAGAATGGTTTAATCACAAAAATTACGAAAAAAGATTTATGTATTTATTTTAATATGTCATCACAAATTCTTTATCGTGGTGCAGAAGCAATTGTTTCATTAGAAAATAATCTAATAAAAAAACAGAGAATAAAAAAATCTTACAGAATTTCCCAAATAGATGAAAAGCTTCGCAAACTAAGAACGCGAAGCGAAGCAAAAATAATTGAAAAATTAAAAGACATTGTTAATGTTCCAAAAATAATCAGCGTCGATGAAAATGAAAAAAATAGGAAATTTTTTGCCTCATTCAAAACAGGAAATTTTGAAGATGAAATAATAATGGAAAACATCGACGGAAAAAGGCTTTCAGAACATCTCGATGAATTTCCATTAAAAAAACAAAAACAAATAATAAAGCAACTTGGAAAAGATGTTTCAAAAATGCACGAAGCAGACATAATTCACGGAGATTTGACAACAAGTAATATGATTTTAAAAGACGATAAAATTTATTTCATCGACTTCGGACTCGGATTTCAAAACGGAAAATATGAGGACAAGGCAGTTGATTTGCATTTATTAAAACAAGCACTGGAAGCAAGGCATTTCAAAAATTGGAAAATTCTTTTCAATGAATTTGAAAAAAGCTACATCTCAATAAACAAAACCGAATCAAAAAAAGTTCTTGAAAGATTAAAAGCTGTAGAGAAAAGAGGGAGATACAGGCATTAAAGATATTTTAGAGATAAAAAAATTGCACTCCTTCGTCGTGAATTAATAATCTGAAATAGTGGGAGAAAATACTATTATTATCTATTTATCTATCTAAAATTATTGATATTTTGCCGACGAGGAATTTCGTGGTAGAGAGAAAAATAATTTATCAATAACTCGTGCGAAATTACGAGCAAGAGGATTTACATTACTTAATTAAAGAAAATCTGCGACGGAGGAGCAACTAATTTTTCTTCTCAGGTTCTTGTTCTACTATATCTCCAATTTTTTTCTCAATTTCATCTACTTTTCGCAATCCTGCAATTTGTTTTCTATCCAAAAGATTAAAGTGCTTAACTTCAGTTAAAAAATTAGGAATCTCCCAAACATCTCCTTCTCGTGTCATCCATTCAATTTTATCAAATTTTCTTAAATCAACTGGCAGAGAATATTTTCTTAAATTCTTAATTCCCTTATCATGATATTCATGAAAATAACTCATTACAAGTTCTCTGATGTCTCTGTAAATCGGTTCTCTGTATCTCAATACTCCGTGATTGCTTTTGCTTATTGCTCCCCATTTTCCGTTTTTTTTAAAAACAGTGATAACATGATCAAAATCTTTGTTATTTGCTTCTAAATCGACAATTAAAGGTTTTTCTCCGTGTAATCTTAAAGCAACAGCAGCCAATAAAGCGGCTTCAATGCAATGCGCTTTTTTTAATCTCAAAACCATTCTTGGAGACATGCATGTATCACCAATCTCCTCAAAATTTATTTGAAGTTCATTCAAAAAATCCTGAATCTTTTTAGGAGAATTTAATTTTTTTAATATTTCTAATTCCTCTTTTTCAAATCCAAACATTTTTCCCTCGAGAATAGCCCCTCCAGGATGCTCGCAACTTCGCACGAGTAATTTATTTTTTATTTACTCTCTACCACGAAATCGCTCGTCGAACCTCGGTTCTCATCTCTGGAAAATAAATTATACAAACTTTCAGTTTGATAATTATAGCCCCTCCAGGATTCGAACCTGGGTCCCAGCCTTTCTTCGTCCCGATTTCGTCGGAGGCAATTGGAAAACTTCAATCTCCGACGGAGTTGAAGTCCCAGAAAATTTCTTGTTTTCTGAGTCGCCAATCCGCGTCGAAAAGGAGATAGTTCAAGGAAGAATCTTGGTTCTTCTTGTCCAAAGGGCTGTATACTTGACCGCTGTACTAAGGGGCTTTAAGATAATACGAATTTATAGATTTTAAAATCTTTGTTTTGAAAAAATAAATGAGTTAAAAAAATTTCCTGTTTTTTAAAATCTTTGCTTAGAACTTAATTGTAAAAATCCTATGACTTATGTCTTAAGCAAAATCAAAATTGTTCGCAACAAGTTGCTCAGGTAAATTGCTCAGAAATCAACGCTGCCAAATTTCTTCGCTTAATATTTAATTAAACGAAAAACTTAACGAAGTTAGTTTTGAGTTATTAATTGTGAGTGAGACGAACCAAATTACATATAAATAAATGAAGAAATATCTATTAGAAATTTAATTAAAAATATTTTTGTAATATAATTCTCTATTAAGTTCCTGCCTGTTCGGAGTTAATTTTCTAAATAACTCATGAATGCTAAATGGCTGGTATTTTTTTCCGATTAAAACTCCAGCTAATTTTTTATATTCAACGCTTGCTTTAGATTTGGGATTTTGAGAAGTAAATGGAACAAAATTAGCCTGTGCTTTTAGAATATTTATGTCATAAGGTATAACTGCCAAAACAGGAACACCCGCAGTATCTTCTACATGTTTTATAGTCAGCTCAAAATTTTTTCCATGAACTTTATTAAGAATTAATCCCCCAATATTCATTCCGCGATTTCTTGCCTCTTTAACAGATTTTATCGTCGCAGCCAAAGTTGCATAATCCGGAGTAGTAACAACAAAAAGCTCGTCGGACGCCATCATCGCGCCGAGAGTTTCCTCGTCTAACTTTGGAGACGAATCAATTAAAATAATATCATAAGAATTTTTTACAGTTTTTAATTTATTTCTTAAAGAAAAAGGATCAACTTTTACCTCGTCAAATAAATGCGCAGGAAGTATGTGAAATTTATTATTAAAAACATAAATGGAATCAGTAATATTAGCATTTCTTAATAAAACATCTTTGATTGTTTTTTCCGGATCAAAAATATTTAATTGAAATCCTATGCTTGGTGAAGAGTAATTGCCATCAACCAGTAAAACTTTTTGCCCGAAATCCGCCAATGCATCTCCCAACGAAACCACCGTCGACGTTTTTCCAACACCCCCTTTTATGCTTATAATTCCTATGCTCTTGCCCATAAATAATATATGAAAATGGGCTTTAAATATTTTTCAATAGCAACTTTTAAAAAGCGATTTAATTTCAAATTATCATGTCAAAAATGTTCATAAAAAAACATTTTTGAACATATTGGAAATTAAAAACAAAATATAAAAATTTTCACCATGCCAAAAAAATCAGAAATAAGAGGAAAGAGAAAAGTCAAGCGTCTTAAAAAATCTCAAACATCCAAAAAAATAACTTCTGAAGAATTTGACGAAAAAGTAATTGATTTGGCAAAAAAAGGATTTACTTCTGAAAAAATTGGCGAGGAACTTCGCAATCAGGGGATACATTCGAAAGAACATAATAAAAAAATATCCCAAATACTCAAGAAAAAAAATCTCTATATCAATCCGGACAAAAAAAACATAGAAGAAAAATTAGAAAGAATAAAAAATCATTATGAAAAAAACAAGCAGGATAAAAAATCCATGAGAGAAAAAGACAGAATATTTGCCCAATTAAGAAATTTAAAGGCGTACTGCGATAAAGAGAAATAAACCGAAAAAATTCTTAAATCTGGGAATATTATCTAAAATGGAAAGAGGGAATTTAAAAGAGGAAATAAAAAGAGTAGCAGAAATTTTTCTAGAAAAAACAAAAAATAACGAAATCGCAATAATAAGCCATCATGATACTGATGGGATAACATCAGCGACAATAATGATTAAATCTTTGAGAAAAATAGACAGAAAATTCTCATTGAAAATTGTCAAATCTCTTGAAGAAGAATTCATATGCTCTATTCCAAAAGACAAAATAATTTTATTTTTAGATTTAGCATCGGGAAGCATTCATCATCTGATAAATTCCAAATTAAACTTGGAAAATGTTTTCATAATAGACCATCACGAAATACCAGAAAATTTTCAAATCCCAGACAATTTAAATATAATTAATCCAGAACTTGAAAAAACAATCGGAAAGCAAAAAATAAGCGCGTCAGGATTAACTTATTTATTCTGCAAGGAAATAAATTCCACAAATAAAAAATTCGCTAAACTAGCAATTTTAGGAATGGTTGGAGATTATCTTGAAAAAGAAATTGATAAATTAAATAACGGAATTTTAGAAGAAGGAGAATTACAAAAAAAAAGGGGACTGGTAATTTATCCGTCGACAAGACCCTTAAATAGGGTTTTAGAATATAGTTCTTATCCGTATATTCCGGGAGTTACTGGAAATGTAAAAGGAGTTTTAGAATTATTAAGAGAAGTTGGAATTAATCCAAAAAACGGAAAATATCCAAGCATAATCGAATTGGATAATGAAAAAATGTCAAACATTATAACTGCAATAATGCTGCGAAATCCAAAAGCAAAAAATCAGGATATAGTCGGAGATATTTTTTTAATAAAAATGTTTAATAAATTAGAAGATGTAAGGGAAATGTCTGCGATTATAAATGCATGCTCAAGACTTGGAAATAGCGAAACTGCAATAAAATTTTGCATGGAAATTCCAAAAGCAAAAAAAGATGCCGAATCAATTTATATGAAATACAAGCAGCATTTAATTTCTGGACTGAAATTTGTAGAAGAATCAGAAAAAATATCTGGAAGAGGATTTATTATAATTAACGCAAGAGATAAAATAAAAGATACTATCATCGGAACAATCGCGAGCATAATTTCTTCTTCTGCATTGTATGAAGAAGGGACAATAATTACAACAATGGCGCTTGATGAAAACAAGAAAAAAATAAAAATATCGTCGAGAATTGCCGGAAGAAACGGAAGAAATGTCCGTGAAATTTTAAGCTTGATTATAAATAAAATCGGCGGAGAAGTTGGCGGGCACAATAACGCTGCAGGATGTTTAATAAATCAAGAAAAAGAGCAGGAATTCATAGACAATCTAAAAAAACATTTGGAAATTGAAGTGGTGAAGATTTAAAAAATATTTTAATTTGCTCGCAACAAGTTGCTCGATTAATAAAATTAAGTAATTATAAAACATCGTTGATAATTTAATTAAACCTTAATCTAATAAATAGTAGTTTCTCCCATTAATTAATAAATATCAATATCGCAACGAAGGAGCGCAATTTTTTCTCCCTCCCAAACCTTTAAAACCCAATTATATTTCAATATTTTATGGCATTAGAAGAAGGCGATATTGTGTTATGCACTGTAGATAGAATAATTGGAACAACTGTATTTGTAAAAATACACGGCGAAAAAGAAATTGAAGGAAGTATAGTTGTATCAGAAATAGCCCCTGGAAGAATCAGAAATTTAAGAGATTACGTAGTTCCAAAAAAAATGATTGTGTGCAAAATCTTAAAAATAAATGCAGAAGGAAATATTTATCTAAGTTTAAGAAGGGTGACTCAAAAAGAACAAAAAGAAGTTTTGGAAGAATACAAGCAGGAAAAAAGTTTTATAAATATTTTAAAAACAATATTAAAGGAAAATGCCGACGCTGTTATAGAAAAAATAAAAAAAGAATATAAAATTTGCGAATTTATTGGAGAAATAAAAGAAAACCCGTCTAAATTAGAAAATATGATTGGAAAAAAAGATGCCGAAAAAATACATGAAATATTAATTAAGCAAAAAAAGAAAAACGCATTGGTTAAAAAACAAATAAGATTAATTTCAACCAAACCAAATGGTTTGGAGCAAATCAAGGAAATCTTAGGAAATTTGGAGGGTGTTGAGATAAAATATATTTCAGCAGGAAAATATGTAATTCAGGCGGAAAATCAGGATATAAAAACCGCAGACAATAAACTCAAAGATATTATTTCTAAAATTGAGAAAAAAATTCAAAAACAAAATATGGAATTTTCAGTCAAGGAAAAATAAAAATCAGAAAGCTCGCTCTCGCTCGATTAATAATAATGATGATAAATCTTCGATAATTCTAATAAAAGTTTTTTCTTCGATTACTTCAATTATTAATTCACGAGCCTGCGAGTGCAAATTAAATTCTTTAAAATCAAAATATTTATTAACTAAAAATTATTCTCAAACTAAAATAATCTAAACAAAATCATGCCAACAAAATTAAAATTTTATAAAGAGAAAGATAAAAAAATTTACACCTTAAAAGAAAAATCTCCCGACGGCAAATCTACAAAAGATGCTCATTATAAATTTAAGGAAAAATTTATTAGAGAAAATAATTAAAAGAATATCTTACATTAAAACAGAATTCTCATAAATTTTGGTATGATGAACTCTCTTAATATCACTCTCTTATTGTCGCGTTTTTACATTACTTAATTAATAAAAATCTGCGAATGAAATGAGCACAAATTTATAAAAGATTCAAAGTTCAATCTCACTTCGACTAAAAGCAGATTTTATCCTGACTTTCCCGTTGCCTTTAACAACTTTACCAATAACACAAGATTCTAATCCACTATTTTTTAAATCTGAAACAATATTTTTTGAATCTCGTTCAGAAACAGACAAAATAAAACCAACTCCGCAATTAAAAGTTTTATACATCTCTTCATCTAAAATTCCTTTTTGATAAATCTCATAAAAGATTTTTTGCGGGACAAGAGTGTGTGAAGAAATAATCACATCTTTTTGCAAATGTTTCAATCGAGTATATGCTCCTCCAGTTATATGAATCATTCCATGAATATCAAATTTATCAATCAAATTTAAAATAACATCTGAATAAATCATTGTTGGTTCAACAAACTCTTGTCTAAATTCTCCTCCAAATATTTCCCTTATTTTTGAAAATCCATTTGAATGCAAACCATTGCTTTTAATTCCGATTAAAAAATCTCCGTCGACAAAATGATTAAATTTTTTTTGCTTAATCAACCCATTTATTGTAACACTTATTTCCAATCCACGAATATTATCATGAATAGATGTTTCTCCTGAATCAATTACAATTTTTCTTTTTTTGCATTCTTCTGAAAGATTTTTAACTATCTCATAAATAGCTTCATTATCTTCTTTTGGGATAAGAATATGGTCATGTAATTCTACAGGCATAGCCCTCATTACAGCTAAATCATTTAAATTCATAGCCAAAGCATCCAGCACAGCATTTCTAAATGTTCTTTGCTCCCAATGATAGATTCCTTTTGTTCCAATGCCATCAGTAGAACTATGTGGAATATATCCTTTCTTCCACGTTGTTCTAACTAAATTTAAAACTCTTTTTGTATATGGTTTAGTTGTATTATACATTTTCAAATCAACTTCCTCTGCTTCTCTCCCAATTCCGCAATACCATAAACTCCATCATATCCTGGCTTGACATAAATTTTTCCTATTCTATTTTTCAAAATTAATTCAATCAATTTATCGTCGACATTTTTTCCTGCAAATTGTTCTTTGCTGACATTAAGAAGAATATTAAATTCGTTTCCAAAATTCTCAATTAAATTATTGTAAATTTCCCAGGTTTTTTTGCTTTCAATTTTATTATTAATTGATAATGCAATTATTTCGTGCAGAGGCAGTAACTTATAAAATCTTTTTCTAAAAGGATTTTCTTCTGGTTTTTGATTTGATAAAATTTCAACCCGATATTCAACTCCAATTGTCAATGGCTTTTTGCAAATCAGGCAGATTCCTCCAAGTTCTTTTGTTTTTTTAAAATCACAGGAAAAATTGCACAAATTATGTCCATCATAATGATATTTTCCATAAGCTGGATCTGTTTCAATTGTTCCATAAAAATTATTTTGCCTGATTTGTTTTATTAATTCATTATAAGAATCTGTTTTCTTAAAAATAGTTGCTTCTCTTCCTAATCTGAAAGGCCAGAAACTATGGCTGTCAGAAAAACTAACAATTGATTTATTATTTAATTCAGAAATTTTCCAATTCATTTCGGGGTCGCTCGACATTCCAGTTTCAATAGCGTGAATATCTCCAAGTTCTTCTTTAAATGCTTCTTTCAATGAATCAAAACCAGAATTGCTTCCAAAAATTCCAAACCAAGGGGTCCAAATGTGCGCTGGGATAATTTCTATGTCCTTTGAAATTTTCATCATTTCCCTGGTAAATTCATCAGCCGGAATTTTAAAAATGGGCCTGCCGTCATAATCTCTTCTTCCTTTAGTATCTAAATAAGAATTAATTTTTCCTGCAATCTCAGTAGAAGGAACAAGCAGAACAAGGTGAATTCGTCTGCCTCTTTCTTGAGTATACATCAAACTTATTTCTCCTGTAATAATAAAAGGAAAAGTCTCAAAATAATAAAATCCTTTTCCATTGCTGACTAATTTTTCTTTAATTTCTGCAAACCATTTTGGGTGAGTAAAATCCCCTGTTCCTAATAAATGCAAACCTTTAATTTTTGCCCACTTAACAAGATTTTCAAAACTAAGATTAATTGATGTTGCGCGCGAATATTTAGAATGTATATGTAGATCCGAAAACATCGTCGATGTTGAGGAGTCAAGAAATCCTTTAGAATTTATTGAATTAGATACCATTACTTCGTTTAAATTAAAATCCATAAAAATAGTCACAAAGAAGAGATTAAATAGTTTTTGGAAAATTTGCACTCATTATTAAATCAATCTTGAATCTTAAAATATTCATGGGAAAAATTGCTCGCTCCGCTCGTATTAATAAAATTAGTAATCCAAAACATCGTCGATGATAATTATATAATAAATAATTTCTTCTTCCATTATTTATAATATTTATTCACGAAATTCAAATGCAAAATTATAAACATAATTAACATAAAATAAATTTCTCTCCACCCCTCTTCATTCCAGAATTATTTTTTCTTTATTTTAATTCCAACGCCAATAACAATTATAATAACAACAATTATAATAATCCATAACCATAATAAACTTTTTCCTTTTTCTTCTCCAGGCGTAGTAGTTGTTCCTGCTTCTTCACCACTAGTTGGAGTCGTAACTTGCTCTCCTGTTGTGCTTACAGCACTTCCACCAGCAGGTATTTGCTCAGAAATCTTTTTCACAAATACACTTGCTTTATTATCTGCTATTGAATTAAGTTTAACATATATGTCATAAACTCCGTCGTCATTCACATCTGCTTTTGCTTCTTCGCCTGCATTTAATTTAATATCAACCGGTTCACTTGAAACTTCTATTGTAGCTTCTGTAGCAGTTAAACTTTTAACACCAACATAATGA
>CAYITA010000020.1:10187-11473 GCA_964366165.1 Candidatus Woesearchaeota archaeon | reverse complement strand
TTAAAAATACTGGAACAGGATTTTTGAATAATTGCGAACTAAAAGGTTATGGGGATTATTCTTCATGGATTTCTGGAGGAGGAACAAAAAACCTCGCTGCAGGAGAAGAATATGAATTTGAATTTGAAGCAAATATTCCAGAAGATATTTCTGGCGGAAATTATATTTTAGGAATTTCATTAAATTGCAAGGAGATAGAAAAAAAATCCTCTTTTAATATTGAATTAATCAATAAACAATTGGATTTTAAACTTGTTGAAGTTAAGAGAATTACCGACGACAATGTTAAACTTATTTATTCAATAGAAGAACTTTCAGGCATTGACCAGAATGTCAGCATTCAATTTTTGCTATTTGGAAAAAACAAGGAAAAAATTACTGAAGTTCAAGAGCAAGTTTATGTTTCTGCTAATTCAAAAGAAGAATTTGAAACATCACTTTTGATTGATTCTTCATTATCAGGTGATTTAGATTTGCTTGTTAATTTAAATTCAGAAACATATTCCACTTTTGTCGAGGAGAATGTTGTTTTGGGAAAAGTTCGTTTAGGAGGTTTTGCGATTTTTGGAGATATTAAAAATATGGATAATATAGTTGTTGTGTTGTTAATACTTTTATTTTTGGTATTTTCTTTTTTTATTGTTCGAAAGATTTTTAGTCATAAAAAAACGATTAAAATAAAAGATGTAATAAGGAAGATTGAAAAAAGTTATAAAAACAAGAATTATTAATTCTGTTGAAAAATATTAAAATTATTTAAATGAAAATTAATTCTTAAAAATTGCTCCTCGCTAATCGCTCTACTCGCGACTTCGCACGAGTTATTAATCTTTTATTTTCTCTCTACCACGAAGTCGCTCGGAATTTATGTTATTTAAGTAGTGGAAGAAAATACGATTATTATCTATTTATTTATCTAAAATTATTAATATTTTGCCGACGAGGTTTACATTATTTAATTAATTGAAAATCTGCGAACTTGTGAGCAGGCATTTATTAAAAAAATGATTTCTTGATTCTTATTAAAATGACTTAACATATTAACAAAGATTTTTAAATTATTTTGTAGTTATTAATTCATGGTTTATATTGTTAAGCAAAAAATTAACGGAAAAGAATATTATTATCTTCGGAAATCGAAAAGAGAAGGAAATAAAGTCAAATCTATTTTTGTTGGATATTTAGGAAAAGATAAAATCAGCGCAGAAAAAAAAGCGAAAGAAATTATGAAAGATTTAAAAATAAAAGAAAAGAACAAAGATAAAATGAAAAAAACAGGAAATTTT
>CAYITA010000020.1:6434-10087 GCA_964366165.1 Candidatus Woesearchaeota archaeon | reverse complement strand
AGATTTAAAAATAAAAGAAAAGAACAAAGATAAAATGAAAAAAACAGGAAATTTTTTACCTCGTTCAAATCAGGAAAATTTGAAGATGAAAAAAATAAAAAATTTTTTGCCTGATTCAAAACAGGAAATCAACAAAAACCAAGGGTTTTTGAGTGCCCCGAAAATTGGAAATTTTCGCGGTTTGAATATGAAAGATTTAAAAATAAAAGAAAAGAACAAAGATAAAATGAAAAAAACAGGAAATTTTGAAGATGAGAAAAACAAGAAATTTTTCACCTCGTCCAAAACAGGAAATTTTGAAGATAAAGAAAATATTTCTATTGAAGAAATGACTATTTTCTGCAAGAGAAAAGGATTTGTTTATCAGTCAGGAGAACTTTACGGAGGTTTTGCAGGATTTTGGGATTTTGGGCATCTTGGAAGCGAATTAAAAAATAATTTAAAAAAAGAATGGTGGAAATATCATGTTTATTCGAGGGAAGATTTGGAAGGAATTGACGGAAGCATTATCACACACCCAAAAATTTGGAAAGCATCAGGGCATGTTGATTTTTTCAGCGACGTATTTGTTGTCTGCAAAAAATGCAAGAAGCCGGGAAAAATCGACAGAGCTGAAATTGGAAAAGCAAAATGCGACTGTGGAGGAGAATACGACGAGAAAACTGCCAAAGATTTCAAATTAATGTTCGAAGTAAATGTCGGGCAAAATGACAAATCTTATTTAAGGCCAGAAACCGCCCAATTAATTTTTGCAAATTTCAAATCAGTTTATGAAAATGCGAGAATGAAACTTCCGTGCGGAATAGCCCAAATTGGAAAAGCCTTTAGAAATGAAATTGCTCCGAGAGATTTTTTATTCAGAAGCAGAGAATTTGAACAAATGGAAATTGAATATTTCATAAAACCCGGAGAAGACTGCCCCTATAAAATTCCCGACGCTGATATCCTTATTTTTTCGTCTCATGCCCAAGAGAATAATCAAGAACCGATAAAAATGAAAATAAAAGATGCTCTTGAAAAAAGAATTATAAAAAAATACTGGCATGCTTACTGGCTCGCAACAGAATTTTTATTTTTTAAAAATCTTGGAGCAAATCCAAATAATTTCAGAATAAGGCAGCATAAGAAAGACGAACTTGCGCATTATTCAAGTGACTGCTGGGATTTAGAATATAATTTTCCTTTTGGATGGAAGGAATTAGAAGGAATTGCTGACAGAGGCAATTATGATTTAAGTCAGCACGAAAAATTTTCCCAAAAAGATTTAAAGATTTTCGACGAGAAAACAAAAACCAAGTTTTTGCCAGAAGTAATCTGCGAACCAAGTTTGGGTGTTGAAAGAGCTTTTTTGGTTTTTCTTTTTGATTCTTATTTTTATGATTCATCAAGGAAAAATGTTATATTGAAACTTCATCCAAAACTTTCTCCGATAAAAGCAGCAATTTTTCCTATTATAAAAGAAAAAAAATTTGAGAAAGTATCTGAAGAAATTTTTGAATTATTAAGCAAGGAATGGAATGTTGTTTATGACAAATCAGGAAGCATTGGAAGGAGATATGCAAGAAATGATGAAATCGGAACTCCATATTGCATAACCATCGACGGAGATTCTTTAAAAGATAAAACAATAACTTTAAGAGACAGAAATACAACAGAACAAATTAAAATTAAAATTTCTGATTTGAAAGATATTTTCAGAAAGTTAATCAACGGAGAAATTAATTTTGAAGATGCTGGGGAAAAAATCAATACGAGAGTCAAATAATATTATTTTTGTGCTTCCTATAGACATATGTCCTACTATCTTTATGTGTAAAATTTTTGCCCCGCAAATATTGATAAAATTTTTCAAACTCCCGACTTCGCACGAGTTATTGATAAATTAAACACTCTCTATCACGAAGTCGCTTGCCTCGCGTCAAGGAAAATTTTTTGGGAATATAATTAATAGAGTAAATATTTTTATCGATTTATTTCAATTTCCGACGAGAAATCTATACTTGTGCGATTTCGGAGTAAATTAATTTTGAGCGACTTGTTGCGAACATTTTTAAATTTTTTATAAAAATATTTTTACGATAACTTTTTAAACTTGTTTCATTTAATATAGATACTAAAAAAGGGGTAAAAAAATGGCTAAGAAAAAAGCAGTTAAGAAGAAGAGAAGATAATAATCTATTTTATTTTTTATTTTTTTAATTAAATTTTTTAATTAATAAATTTTTAATATGGTTTTAGATTGCATTTTTTGCAAGATTGTCAAAGGTGAAATTCCGTCGACAAAAGTTTATGAGAGCAACAATTTTATTGGAATTTTAGATATTAATCCAATTTCAGAATGGCATACTTTAGTTATTCCAAAAAAGCATTTTAATACAATTTTGGATTTGCCGAATAGTTTAGGGATGGAACTCATCGAAGCTATTAAAACTATTTCCCTAAAATTTATTGAAAATTGGAAAATGGAGGGATTTAATGTTTTCCAAAGCAATTATAAATGCGCTCAACAGGAAGTTCCTCATCTGCATTTTCACATTGTTCCTCGGAAAAAAGGGGATAAATTAAATTTGAGATTTAAATAATTTTAAAAATTTCTTCCACCACCATCCCCCACCCTACTCGCGATTTCGCACGAGAGATTTATTTTTAAATTTTGTCTCTACCACGAAATCGCTCGCCCACCCAAAGGAAGAAATAAGTAATGTAAAAAATATTTGTTGTTTATTTTTTAATCGTCGGATTTATATTACTTATCAAAGAAAATCTGCGAATGAAATGAGCAGGATTATTCTTTTTATGTTAATCTATAAAAAGGATTAATCATCAAAAAACTTATAATGCCCGAATACTAATTTCAATTATGCCCTCTCAAGATACATCTCAAATCAAGGAAAAAATTCTATCGATTTTAAGAATTCGGGGGCCGTCTATTCCTGTTCAGGTAGCAAGCCAAGTGAATTTAAGTATTCTTTTTACATCGGCATTTTTGTCAGAACTTCTTTCAGAAAAAAGAATTAAAATAAGCAATATGAGGGTTGGAGGAACTCCTATTTATTTAATGTCCGGGCAAGAATATTCTTTGGAAAGATTTTCTAATTATTTGAAGAGCAGAGAAAAAGATGCATTTAATTTGTTAAAGGAAAAAAAATCTTTAAAAGATTCTGAACAAGAACCGGCAATTCGTGTGGCTTTGAGAGCAATCAAAGATTTTGCAATACCTTTCAAATACGATGGAGAAATTTACTGGAGATATTTAAAGACGACAGAATCAGAAATTAAATCTATATTTGAACCAGAGGTTGTTGTAAAAGAAAATTCAAAAGAAGAACAAATAAAAGAGAAGAAGCAAATTTCTGAAAAGGAAAATAAACTTGAAATATTTGAGAAAATTCCACATAAAAAGGAAAAATCAAAAAAGAAAATTAAGAAAAGCAGGGAAGAAGATGATAAATTTTTCAATAAAATAAAAAATTTTCTGTTGGAAAAATCAATAGAAATAATGGATATTGAATCTGTAAATAAAAATCGTTTAATGCTTAGAATTAAAGAAGATGGTAAATCTCGCCTTATTATTGCTTACAATAAAAAAAAGCTAACCGAACAGGATATTTTGAAAGCAGGAAAAAAAGCTCAGGAAATTGGTTTGCCTTATG
>CAYITA010000020.1:0-6334 GCA_964366165.1 Candidatus Woesearchaeota archaeon | reverse complement strand
GAACAGGATATTTTGAAAGCAGGAAAAAAAGCTCAGGAAATTGGTTTGCCTTATGAAATATTGAGTTTTGGCGAGCCCCTGAAGAGAATTTCAAAAATGATTGAAGCACTGAAAGGAATGCAGAATATTGAGAGGATAGAATAAAATTTTCTTCCCCACCCGCCCACCCGAAGGGAAAAAATTAAATTTTGTTCGTTTCACGAGAAATTATTTTTACTCCGAAATCGCCTTTCGGCAGATTTCTCCGTCGGGAAAATTAAGTAAGCCGATAAAAATTTTACATTATATAGTTATCAAAAATATTTTACCGCATTACTTTTATTCTTAAAAATTTTTCCTTGTCGCATGACAGGAAAAATTTCATCAATTTCGAACGAAGTGAGCAAATTTCTGCACAAAAATTCTCGAACAACAAGATTTAAAAATAAAATAAATAACTCTTAATTATGGGAAAGATAAAATCCAAATTAATAATAAGAACTTCAAGGACATTGATAAATAAAGGAATTGAATTTGAAGATAATTTTGAGAGAAACAAAAAAATTCTTGGAAGCACAATGCCGAGCAAGAAAATGAGAAACAAAACTGCAGGTTTTTTAGCAAGATTGAAAAAGCAGGAAAAGATAAAATTAGCAAATAAATAATAAGATATTTGCTCGCTTCGCGAGAGATTGATATAATAAAAGTAATGTGAAAAAATAGATTATCTACTTCAATTTCGTCGTAGAATTTAGATTATTATTTAATCAAAGAAAATCTGCGAATGAAATGAGCCGGCAATAGTTTCCGGATTTTATTTAATCAGCAAAATATTTTATAAAAATTCACAACTCAAATTGTTGTAAATTTTTCCATATGCCTTGAATAATTCTGCGATATCTTTTTGTTCGTCATCTAAAAGATTATGAAATTCCATTCTCACAGGAGTTGAAACACCGACTTCACTTTGAAGTATTTCAACAACTGCGCTGCGCAATCCTCCCCTAAATGAACCAGTTTTAGTATTTTTTGATAGATAATGAATAGTATAATTTATGCTATCTCTTTCGCCTTTAGTTAACACAATTCTTGTCGATGCTTCTGCTTTTTTTTCTAAATCAGACATTTTAATTAGAAGTATATTATTCTTTATAAAAATTTAGTTATAGAGAAATATATTTTATTTGAATAATTACCTGCTCACTTCACGCTCGTGATTTCGCACGAGAGATTTATTTTTTATTTACTCTCTACCACGAAATCACTCGTCGCAGATGGATGTGGGAAATATAAGTAATGTGAATTCTCGTCGATAATTGAGATAATAATTTATAGATAGTATAAATAATTGATAGGTTTTTCCATTACCTCGTTTTTTTATCTCGAGCGATAGCGAGCAATTTTATTCAAGACTAATCTATTAACCTCTAAACTAATAATTATTTGCGTTTTTTCTTCATCATTTCTTTTATTTCCGCGATATTTGCGTTCATTGCTGCGATTTGCTCTATAACAGCGTCGATTTTTTTATTTCTTCTGCCGATGATGATTGTATTAATCACCTGAAAAATAATGTAAATTATAATAAATCCTCCAAGAGCCTGCAGAGTAATTGTCAAAAAATTTATCTGGGATATTAATTCTGGAGGTAAAATATTCGTGATGTTGCCGACGGGCATGAGGGAGAAAGGGGAGGGGAGTTTTTAAAGATTTCAATTTCAATAATTGCACTTCGTGAATTGATATTTATTTAAGTAATTGAAGAAACAATATTTTATTTAATTGCTTTGATATTTCTATATTACTTAATTAAAAAAAATTTGCGAACGAAGTGAGTAAGTTATTATTTGATAACTAATTAAAAAATAAAATTTAATTTTTAATTCAAATGTCTCTGAGGGGAATTTAACCCCCGACCTCTGCCTGTCGCAAATCAAAGATTTTCGAGCAAATCAAAGTTTGCACTTCGATTTCATGAGAGCAGCGCTCTGACTCTGAGCTACAGAGACAAAATTAATACAAGTAAATGGTTTAAAAGTTTTTGTGATGTAGCGAAATAATTTCATTTCACGAGAAGGGAAAAGGTGTGAGGGAAAACCGCAAGGTTGTCCTCATGAGCTACAGAGACAAAATTACAAGAAAGAGTTCATTTAAAAGTTTTGCTGAGAAAAAAATTGCTCGCAATAAATTGTTCGAAATATTTTCTTTCCCGCCCACCCGCCCTAAAGAAAAAAATGCTCTCCTCGCAATTTCGCACGAGTTATTACTAATTTAAATTTGTCTCTACCACGAAATTGCTCGCAACAAGTTGCTCGATATTTTCTTAACTTCGAAATCGCCTTTCGGCAGATTTCTCCGTCGAGAATTGAAGTAATGCGGTAAAAATTATTTCAATCGCTAATTATTATTTTTTACAGTTCAATTAAATAACTGATAAAAATTTAAAGAAATAAATTAAATAAATATCGTCAGATTTACATTACTAATTATTTATCAATATCACGAACGAAGTGAGTGCAATTTTTCTTATTACATAAAAAATAAATTTTTTATGGTCTTATCCATCCGACTTCGTAATAAGAAATGTCTCCTTCTTCGTCGACAATTGCTAGAAGGAGTTTCTTTTTTGTTGAGTGTGCGACGCGGTTTTTTGCGGAAAATTCGTGCCATGATGTTTTTTTTGATTCGTGGTCCACAAACAAAACCCATTTTGCGTGAGTTTTTTTCGGGCGTTTGCCTTTGTCATAAACTCTGAAATCTGCTCCGAATTTCAGCGCTGTTTTAACAATATATCCCCTTTCTCTCAAATCTTTGTAAACAGGATATTTTATTGAAAATTTTTTATCTATGCTCGAGAATTTTTCTGTCAATTCTTTTTTGGATAATTTTTTATTTTTTGAATAAATTTCTATTTTTCCTTTTTCAACTAAATACATTGTTTCAGTTAAAGTGTATTGTATTTTTTCATCTACAGGTTCTCCAAAACAGCTTTTTTCGTAGAGCGCTTTTGCTTCCTGCGAGTTGCTTGAGATTGTTTGATTTATGATTTGCGCCTGAATTTTTTCCATTATTTTAATAAGAAAGAAAGATATTTAAAGTTTGAGTTATAATGAAAATTATGAGATTGGCGCAAATGAATTTAATTCTGGAATCAGTGTTAGTCTTAGTCTTATTATAAATTTCATTTTAATTTTAAAATGGATTTAAAAATTATTTATATCGAGTATCGCGGAGATATTTCCAGTAAGAACAGGTTTGGAGTTAGAATTCACAGAGATAAAAGTGATTTTATGATTCCTACTGATTTTAGAAATTATTTTGGTTTGAATTTAGAGAATGGGTTTAAGGGGGCAGAAATAAAAATATTTTACGGAGGAATTTCATTAAAAGAAATGCATTTTGTAGAAGAATTTAAAAAAGATTTGGAAAAGATTTTGAATAGTTAAGTAAATTTGAAATCTTAACTTATCCAAAAGAAAAATTGCTCCTCACTTCGTTCGTCGATAATAAAAATTAGTAATATGAAGAATAGCTTAGATAATTTGGGATAATTTGTAGTTTATCACACTACTTATTTATATTCATCTGCGTTAGCGCAAATGTTAAATTATGAACTTGACTTAAAAAAATCAAAAGAAATTTAAACATATGAAACAATTTAAGAAAGTGGAATATAACAACAAAATTTTCAATTTTGAGTCGTAAATTTTGGAGAAATAAAAAATGTACAATTTTAAAAATTTAGAGAAGAAATGGCAGAAAAAATGGGAAGAGAAAAAAATTTTTGAGGTTAAAGAAAATTTTTTGCTTCATTCAAATCAGGAAAATTTGAAGAAGAAAAAAATTTTTGAAATGAAGGAAGATAAAAAGAAAAAAAAATATTATGTTCTTGACATGTTTCCATATCCGTCGGGAGCAGGGCTTCATATGGGGCATGCATTTGTTTTTTCTTTAGGTGATATTTTTGCTAGATTTAAAAGAATGCAAGGATTTAATGTTTTGTATCCAATTGGCTATGATGCTCTTGGCTTGCCTGCAGAAAATGCGGCGATAAAAAATAAAACTCATCCTAGAGAATACACAAAAAATTCTATAAAGAATTTTATGAAACAGCAGAAAGCAATGGGCTGGAGTTATGATTGGAGCAGGCTTGTCAATACATCTGAACCTGAATTTTACAAATGGGATCAGTGGATTTTTCTTAAGATGCTGGAAAAAGGAATTGCTTACAGAAAAAAAGCCCCTGTGAATTTTTGTGAAAAATGCGACAGTGTTCTTGCGAATGAACAAGTTGTGAATGGATGCTGCTGGAGGCATGAAGACACTCAAGTTGAAATCAAACATTTGGAGCAGTGGTTTTTTAGAATTACAGATTATGCTGAAGAACTTTTAGAAGGTTTAGAAAAAATTAACTGGCCTGAAAATGCAAAGAAACTTCAAAGAAATTGGATTGGAAAAAGTTATGGAACTGAAATTGAATTTGAAATCTCCTGGGATGAAAAAACTAATTTTATTTTACTGCATGGGCACGGAGGCTCCTCAAATAGAAATTTTTTTCCGTGGTTAAAAAAAGAATTAGAAAAAAGAGGATATAAAGTTAGTGTGACTAAATTACCAAATCCAGATAGTCCAAATATCGATGAGAAAGTTGATTATATTTTAAAACATGAAAAAATTAATGAAGATACAATTATTTTAGGGCATAGTTTGGGTGGTGCAGTTGCGTTACAAGTTTTAGAAAAATTAGATAAACCAATTAAAAAATTAATTTTAGTTGCAGGTGCAATTCGTAAAGAATTTAATTTTGATAAAATTAAGAAAAATGTTAAAGATATAATTTATTTGAGGGATGAAAGAGACACAGTTATTCCAAAAAATGCAGGAGAAATGGCAGAAAATTTACTTGGGGCAAAGGTTATTAATTTTCGAGCGCAAGAAATACATATTTGCGATTTAGAAGAGCCGATGGTTTTAAATCATTGTTTAAATTATTGGAAAATTTTCACGACTCGCCCCGATACAATTTTTGGAGTTACATTTATGGTTGTTTCAGCACAGCATTCTAAATTAATGGAGTTAGTAACTAAAGAACAAAAAAAAGAAGTTGAGAAATTTTTGAGGAAAATAAAATCTGTTTCTGAAAAAGAATTTAGAGATATTGAAAAAGAAGGGGTTTTTACCGGCAGTTATGCTGTAAATCCATTGACTAAAGAAAAAGTTCCGATTTATGCAGGGAATTTTGTGGTCGCTGATTATGGAAGTGGAATGGTAATGGCTGTTCCTGCGCACGACCAGAGAGATTTTGAATTTGCGAAAAAGTATGGAATAAAAATCAAGCAGGTAATAGCACCGTATATTCATGTAAAAAGGGAATATGAAATAAGAAAAGATAAACCTATTGTGAAAAGAAATGTTGTAATTACCATTGTTAAAAATCCTAAGACAAACAAATTTTTAATGTTAAAAAATTCTTCAGAAAACTTTTTCGTTATAGGGGGTGTTGAAGATAAGAACTTTATTGAAGAAGCTAAGAGAGAGGTTTTGGAGGAGACTGGTTATAAAAATCTAAAATTTATTAAAGAAATTGGTTGGGAACTTCATAATTCTGTTTTTGCTAAACACAAAGATGAAAATAGATACGGGATTAATCATTGTTTTTATTTTGAGATTGAAGACGAAAAACAAGAAAAAATTTCTAAAGGAGAATTAGCAAAGCATACGCCTTTTTGGGCTTTTAAAGAAGAAGTTAGTAAATTATTAAATAATGAAAATCAGATTTATTATTGGAAGATTTTTAATCAAGGTGAAAGAGCTTATACTGGCGAGGGAAAATTAATTAATTCTTCGCAGTTTAACGGCTTGTGGTCGGAAAAAGCAAAAGAAGAAATTACAAAATATTTAGAAAAGAAAAAACTTGGAAAGAGAACAATTAATTACAAACTTAGAGATTGGCTTATTTCTCGTCAGAGATATTGGGGAACTCCAATTCCAATTATTTATTGCGACAAATGCGGAATTGTTCCTGTTCCCGAAAAAAATTTGCCAGTGATATTGCCTGAAAAAGTTAAATTTGGAAAAGGAAACCCCCTTGCTACTAACAAGGAATTTGTCGACGTGAAATGTCCTAAATGCGGAGGAAAAGCTCGGCGAGAAACAGATACAATGGATACTTTTGTGAATTCTTCCTGGTATTTTTTAAGATATACTGATTCTAAAAATAAAAATGAAATTTTTGACAGGAAAAAAGTAAATTACTGGTGTCCGATTGACCAGTATATTGGAGGGCCAGAACATATAACAATGCATTTAATTTATATTAGATTTTATACAAAATTTTTGAGAGATTTGGGATTGT
>CAYITA010000019.1:0-11610 GCA_964366165.1 Candidatus Woesearchaeota archaeon | reverse complement strand
TTAATCTAAAAGGAGGTTATGATATGATAAATAGAAGAGGACAGGCTGCTATGGAATTCTTGATGACTTATGGTTGGGCTATTTTAGCTGCGATAATTGTTATCGCTGTTATTGCAATTTATTTCAGACCAAGCACATTAGTTCAGAATTCAGTAATAGTTAATGCTCCGTTCTATGGTGTTGGTACAACAATCGCTGCAACTCAAATACAAGTTGAAGTTAGAAATCAAGGCGGAGAAGCTTTAACTACAAGTGCTGCGGCTTTAAGTTTTAATTCTCCAAGTGGTGCTGCATGTGGCGCAGGAACAGGAGTAGGGGCAGTTGCTGCCGGAGCTACACAAGTTATTACTTTTGCGTCTTGCACTGGTTTAACTAAGGGTAATACTTTAAACACAGATGTTGCAATAAGTTACACAAGACCAGATAGCAGTTTGACATTGCAGTCAACAGGAAGCCTTTCTGGAAAAGTTGCTTAAATTTTTATTTTTATTTTTAAATTTTATTTATTTTTAATCTTAGTTAGATAAATTTCTGTGAAATTCTTTTTATGTATAATTTAATGATATTTGTTACAATTTATTTATGTATAATTTAGTTCGCTTTTATCTCGCGACTTCGCACGAGTTATTTATTTTTATTTTCTCTCTACCACGAAATCACTCGAGCTCACGATTGATGAAATTTTTCCAATCTTACAATAAGGAAAAATTTTAGAGGATTGAAATAGTATAATAAAATATTTTTATCGGCTTACTTAAATTTCCGACGAGAAATCTGGGTAAGGCGATTTCGGAGTTAATTAATTTTGAGCAAATTGTTGCGAACTAATTTTCTATCTTTAATTAATTTTATAAATAGGATATCCTTAATTAATTTATGAAAATTTTAAGTTTGCATACAGATTATATTCGGTTTAAGCCATTGAAGAAAGCTCTCAAAAAAATTGAGGAATTGTCTGAGAAAGAAAAAAAGGGTGAGAGGGTTGAAGAAGCACTGGCGATTTTTACTGCCGTCGAGAAAACCGATTCTGATATTGAAAATGTTGTCAAGGAATTAGTGAAAAATATTGAAGACATTGCAAAGCAGGTTAATGCAAAAAATATTGTTCTTTATCCTTATGCTCACCTTTCAAATAATTTGGCTTCTCCGGAAAAGGCAGTCGAGGTTTTGGAAAAAGCTGAAAAATCTCTGAAGGAAATAAAAGGATTTAATATTTTCAGGGCACCTTTTGGATATTATAAAGAATTTGAAATGAAAGTGAAAGGGCATCCGCTGAGCGAGTTGTCGAGGGAAATAAGGACAGGAGAAGATATTTCAGGAAAAGAAATTAAGAAAAAAATTGTTGAAGAAAAATATGATGAAAAACAACTTTTGAGAGAAATTTCCAAGACAAAACTTGATTCTTCAAAATTAAAAGATAATGACCACAGAATTATCGGACAGCAAATGGATTTGTATTCTTTTTCTGACACTGCGCCGGGAATGGTTTTTTGGCACAACAACGGACTGATAATTAGAAATGAATTAATTAATTTCTGGAGAGAGATTCATAAAAAAGCCGGCTACAAAGAAATTTCAACTCCGCAAATTTTGGATAAAAAACTTTGGCAGATTTCAGGACACTGGGAAAAATACCGCGAGAATATTTTTTTAACAGAATATAACAATAGAATATTTGCAGTAAAACCAATGAACTGCCCGGGTGGAATGCTCGTCTATAAAAACAAGCCAAAAAGTTATAAAGACTTGCCTTTAAGAATTGGAGAGCTTGGAGTTGTTCATCGGCAGGAACTTTCTGGAGTTTTGGGAGGATTATTCAGAGTAATACAATTCACGCAGGATGATGCGCATATTTTTTGCAGCGAAGAGCAAATAGAAAAGGAGATAATGAAAATAATTGAACTCAACGAATATTTTTACAAAAAATTTAATTTTGAATTTCGTGTTGAGTTGTCTACACGCCCTAAAGAAAGAATCGGCAGCGACGAGATATGGGACAAAGCAGAGAAAATTCTTGAAAATGTTTTGAAAAAGAAAAAAATGAATTTTAAAATTAACAAAGGTGACGGCGCTTTTTACGGACCGAAAATTGATTTTTATTTGAAGGATTCTTTAGGAAGAGAGTGGCAATGCGCAACAATTCAGCTTGATTTTTCAATGCCTGAAAGATTCGAACTCGAATACACTGACAAGGACAACAAAAAGAAAAGGCCGATAATGCTTCACAGAACAGTTTATGGAAGCTTGGAAAGATTTATTGGAATTTTAACAGAGCATTTCAACGGGAGATATCCGACGTGGCTTGCTCCAATTCAAGTTAGGGTTTTGAGTTTTACAGACAGAAATAAAAAATATTCAGAGTTTATAATAAAAAAAATTAAAGAAGAAATTTTTAATATCAGGATTGATTCGGATTTTGAACAAACAACTATTCCGTCAAAAGTAAAAGAAGCAGAAATTCTGCGCATACCTTATATAATTGTTGCAGGAGACAAAGAAGAAAAAGAAAATACCGTCGCTGTTAGAATTCGGGGAAGCAGAGAAATTCAGGAAATGAAAATAAATGATTTTATAGGAAAATTGAAAAGGGAATTGGAAAAGAGGGAATAAAATAGTGCTCGCTAACGCTCGCAGATTTTCTTTAATTAAGTAATGTAAAAACACGACCATAAAATTCTAATAAATTGTAGTTTCTTCTACTACTTATATTTTTTTATTAATATCATCGCGAAGCGATGCAATTTCCCCTAAACAAAAACATTTATAATATTCTTTTAATGTTATTTTTTATGAATCTCCAATTTTATTTTGAAAAATTGTATGCTTCAAAAGAATTTCAGGATTTTTCAAAAGAGCATAAAGACGCTTATTTTTGCAGCGGTTTTTTTATCATAGACAAAGAAAGCCAGAAAACTCCCGACGACAAACAGCATCTAGATTTTTATTCTCCGGAAGATAAGCAAATGTGGAGTTTTCAACTTGAAAATAATTCTCAGTTAGTTCCTGTTGAACAGACAGATAAAAGAATTCCGGAGAAAATTCCAGACAATATTGATTTTAATTTTGATTATGCTGAAAAGAAAATTCTCGCAGAAATGTTTGAAAACAAGATTACAAATAAAATTCAGAAAATCATCTGGAGTCTGCAGAGATTTGAATCAAAAGATTTCTTGATTGGAACTGTTTTTATTTCTGGAATGGGCTTGATTAAAATAAAAATTAATCTGCCAAATATGGACGTTGTTGAATTTGAGAAAAAAAGTTTTATGGATTTTTTGAAAAAGGCGTGAAAAAGTTATAATTTTTTATAGGAGTAGAACGAATTTGGTTCATTTCATTCGCAATTAATTAGTTAAATTAACAGAAGAAACTTACTTTTTTTATAATCATCGTCGTATCTTGCATACTTAAGATTATCAATATACACGAGCCTGCAAGTGCTAATTTTTCCCACAACAGAAATATTTATATAATGTTTTCTAATTTTTTTTAGATGCAACAAGATGCGATTGTTTTAGCAGAGAAAATTCCAGAAGAAGATTTATCTAAATTTGATTTTCTTGATTTTGGAAGTGTTTTTTTAGGAAATGTCGTCGGGAAAAAAGGATATCTTTTCCAAGAAGAAATTCCTGAAGAAGAATATTTTCATTTAATGAAAGAAATTAAAGAAGAAAGTATAAGGCGTTTTTTGAACGGGAATTTCAGAAGGGTAAATAAAAGAAATGTTTCTGGATTGAAACCCGAGAGATTTTATGAACTTAGAATTGAAGTGACACATTATTTCAGCGTTAAAGATAGTTATTTTTTTCCTTCATTTAAAAAAGTTAGAGCATTGGCAAAAATATATATTCCAAAGACAAATGCCCGGAAATTTAAAGAACAATTTTTAGAAGTGCCCGAAGTTCCTCCAGAAGAATATGAAGGGCTTTGCAGAGAAATGGGAAGTCCGTGTATTTTAACTGACGATGCATTTGATTTTCTTGATACAAATAAAGCAAAATTTAGTGAAGTAGACGACGATTTATTAAGAAATGCTGAGACTAAACGCAGAATTTTTATTCATGATGATACTGCAAGTCCAAGAGGAGAGCATGGCTTTTCCAAATTTTGGGCGAGAGAAGATGGGTATAGAGGATATGAGGGGTATGAATGAATTAAATTAATGAATTTTAATTATTGATGGAGAAATCTTTTCATTTCATATCTCCTTAACCATATAACTATCTTCCAAACGATATCCTAATTTTTTATAATAATCTCTAACTCCAATTCCAGAAATTATTTTTAATTTTTTGATTTTATTTTTTCTCGTGATTTCTTCAGCTTTTTTAATTAATTCTTTTCCTAAACCAATATGCTGGCTGTTTTTTCCTTTTTCTCCAAGATTCAAGGATTTTCCATAAACGTGAACTTCTCTTATGATTGCCTGCTTTGAATTTAATTTATTTAATTTATCTCGCTCGTTCGCACTCGCCCGAATTTTTTTAGAATAAGTAAGTGAATTCTCAGAGTTTATTTTATTAATCTTGCTTATATCAATTTTTTTCGCATTAATTATTTTTTCAGCGAAGAAATCTGGCGAAGCCGATTTCAAAGCCATCAAATTGTGAGCCAACGGCGAACGCATTTCATCTTCAAAAATTCTCAACCTCAGCAAACCAAACAAAACATCTTTATCGTCGACAAATTCCAAAAAATATTCATCTCCCTGCGAAGCCCGATATTTTGTAATTTTCAAATCTTTCTGACTTTCAAAATTTCCTGTTTTGTAAGGATGGGAATTTTTAATTCCCATATTTGAATGAGGCAAAAAATTTCCTATTTTTTGCATCTTCATTTTTGGTTTTCCTTCAGAAATATTAAATCCAATTTCCCTGTATCTGATTTCTTTTAATTTGGAATTTTTTTTTCTAAGTTCCTGCTCAATTTCTTTTCTCAAATCAATTCTTATTGTTCCCGCAGTAATATATTCGGGAGGAATTTCTCTCATAATTCTCATAACACGGCAGTATCTCGGAATAATTTTCAGCATTTGAATCAAAATTTTTTTAGTCTGTTCTTTGGAGTAAGGTTTGTATTTTCTTTTCCAATAAATTTTTTCCAGTTCACTTCCAGGAATTACTTGGCACGGATAAATTTTCAACTGGTCTGGTTTGAAATTCTCATTGGAAAAAATTTCCCTGAATTTCTCCAAATCTTTTTTCAGATTGCTTCCAGGCAAGCCGGGCATGATATGGTATCCAATTTTAAATCCAGCGTTTTTTAATTTTCTCGTCGCTAAAATAACATCTTTCACTCTGTGCCCGCGGTTAATTTTTTTATATATTTTATCATCAATAATCTGAACTCCAAGCTCAACTCTTGTTGCTCCCCACTCCCGCATTTTTTTTATGTCTTCATAAGAGCATCTGTCTGGACGCGTTTCAATGCAAAGTGCAACGCATCTGTGTTTTGTTTTTTCATTTTTCTTCTGCGCTTCTTCAAGAGTTTTTGATTTTTTTTCATTCAACGCGTCGTAAATTTCTTTGACAAATTTATACTGAAATTTTTCAGGATATTCCAAAAAAGTCCCGCCCATGATTATCACCTCAATTTTTTCAGTCGGATGATTCATTAATTCAAATGCTTTCAATCTTCCTTTAACTTGTTCATATGCATCATAATTTACAAGAGAAGCTCTCATAACAACCGGCGACTTCGGCGTGTAACTCTGCGGAACATTCAGCGACGGGCAATACAAACAATTTCCGTGCCTGCATTTCCGAGGAGGAAGCATCACCGCTACCGGAGTAATTCCTGAAATAGTTTTTGTGGGTTTTCTAATTTCGTTTTTTGCGGGTTTTAACATGAAATAAAGAAAAAAATTGAGATTATAAAGTTAAGGATTATTTTCCTTTTTGAGATTTTGTATCAAAATAAAATTTATTAAAAGAATTTAATCCACCAAAAAATTAGTTTAAAAACAACTCAAAATTGCGCCCCTATCGTAACGTTTTTGCATTAATTAATAAAAAATCTGCGAACATCGTGAGCAGGTATATTTCCCTCTACAAATATTTTCTAACAATCAATAAAAAAAGTTCGTAAATTTTTTTGATGGAAGATCTTTGCTTCCATTCTTTGTAATTAAAAAGTTCTGAATCTGCCAGAGCACTGCAGTAAGATTCTCTTAGTTCATTAATTGTTTTTTTGTCGTTTCCTATCAAATTTATCTCGAATTGATGAAGAAAACTTCTATAATCCAGATTTGAAGAACCAAGAAGAAATTGTTTGTTGTCTACAATTAATAATTTTGAATGCAATGGCTGTTTGTAATAATAAATGTCAACTCCAAGACGATAAATAATTCCAAGATACCTGCTCATAACAACGTCCATAAATGCCACATCAGAAATTTTAGGAATTAAAATTTTTACTTTTACGCCTTTTTTTATTACATCTACAAAAGCTTTTCTCACACTTCGCGAAGGAAGAAAATAAGGTGTTTCAATTAGAATTTCTTTTTTAGCTTTTTTTATCAAATTAACATATTTTTTTTCAGTTATTTTGTGAATCTCCGACGGAAAATCCTGCACAATTTCAAAACTTTTGTAAATAATTCTTTTGATTCTTTTTTTGTTTAATTTTCCTGCATTTTCCCAGCTATTCAAAAATGTTTTTTCCAAAACCTTTGTTATATCTCCATCAATCCTCATCACCAGCTCGCGTCCGTTGTAAAATTCTGTGCTTATATTTGCAGAACCAATGTAAGATATTTTGTCGTCGATTAATAATAATTTTCTGTGATTTCTTTCGTGATTTTTTGTAAAAAATCTGAAAACATATTTTATCTCCCTGAAATACCTGACTTCTCCGCTGTTTTTTATTAATTGCTTGAAATAATTTTTCTTGTCTATTTTAACGCTCCACGCGTCAATCAGCAATTTAACTTTAACACCTTCTGCAGCTTTTTTTGTCAGTGCGTTTTTGAAAGTTCTGCCCACAACATCGTCTCTAAAAATGTAAGTTTCGAGATAAATATAATCCTTGGCAGATTCGATGTCCTCTATCATTTTTTTGTAAAATTTTTTCGGTTCAGAATAAATATCGATTTGTCTCATTTTGAAAACCTCCTGTTTTTAAAAGGTGAAAAATTTCCTATTTTTCTCATAAATAATTATTTTATTTGGAGTTATTAAATTTTTTGATGGGGATTTTTACCTGCTCACTTGCTCGCAGATTAACAAAATTAGTAGTGAAAGAAATAATTTTTTATTGGAATTGCCGATGAGAATTTATGTTACTTAAATTTTATCAATGGCGAATGAAAATGAGCCGTAAAAATAGAGAACAAATTTTTAAACTCTTCTTACTTTTATTAAATATGGAAAATCAAAAGCAAATCTGGAATTCAATCGCGCCTGAATGGTATAAATTCAAAATTGAAAAATCAAATCCAGAGACAATTAAATTTCTGAAATCGCAAGAAACGAAGTTTCTTGGAACCGGAAAATCAAATTCAACAAAATTTTCCGAGTCGCAAAAAGGAAAAGTTCTTGATTTGGGCTCTGGTTCAGGGAGATATTTGACAAAAATAAAAAATGGAGAAATGTATCTTGTTGATTTTTCCGAGGAAATGATTAAGCTTGCAGAACAGCATTCCAAGGAGAAAAAAATTCCAGCGAAATTTTTTGTGAGTGAGATGAACCATCTGCCTTTTGAAGACGAATTTTTCGACGCTGCAATTGCAAATTCTTCTTTCCACTGCATTGAAAAAAAACAACAGGAAAAAGTCGCAAGAGAACTTTATCGCGTGTTAAAACCAAAAGCAAAAGCAGAAATTTCTGTGTGGAACATCAATTCAAAAAGATTCAAAAATTCTCCGAAAGAAAAATACATTTCCTGGAGAGACAAAGGAAAAAGATATTATTATTTGTTCGACGAAGAAGAATTGATTAATCTGTTAAAAAAAGTTGGATTTAAAATAATTAAAAAGCAAATCGGGATTATGATTACGATTGTTGTGGAGAAATGAAAAATATTTTTGAAAAATTGGTAGATAAAAATTTAAAAAAATCTTGCTTCGCAAAATATTTATTGCTCCTAGCCAGGCTTTCTGCTAAAAAATAATTAGTGAGTAGGTAATCTTTGCGAAATGATAAAACTAACCTAAAAATATATAAAGAGTTAAGAGCAACGTTTTTGATGCTGAAAAATCAATTACAACAACAATTAAAAAAAGCTTGTTTTGGAACAAAAGAATGGTCAAAAAATTCAGGTATTTGCAATAGATGTGAATTGAAAGAGAAATGCGGCGAGATTGACGCGATTAAAAAATCAAAAATATTATAATTATTCTATAAAAATTTCATTGTGTGCCAAAGAGATTGATGAAATTTTTCCAATCTGACGATAAGGAAAAATTTTTGGGGGTTGAAGTAGTATAATAAGATATTTTTATCAGCTTACTTAATTTCCCGACGGAGAATCTCGTCGATAGATAGGTTTGGAGTTGAATTAATCGGGTAACGAAGTTGCGAGATAAATATCTATTAGAAATCTTTAAAAATCAAATATCGCACTTATATCATAAGCCTACGTGGTCTAACGGCTATGACATGTCCCTGTCGCGGATATAACCCGAGTTCGACTCTCGGCGTGGGCGTAAAAATATTCTCGTTATTCAAACATTAGACAAGAAAATATTTTCCACCGAGATTCGCGTAACGCTTAAAACGAAAAGGAAAGAGCGCGAGAAAACGCAGGTTGTCTCGCGTGAGATTCTCGGCGTGGGCGTTTTTTTTAGAAAAGTTTAAGAGGTTTCTAATTTTCTTATATGAATGACGTTTAAATTATCACCATCATCACTCTCATTAATGCAAGAATGCCCTCGGTGTTTTTGGCTAACACAGCATAATGTTTGGAAGCGTCAGGCAGGAATTTTTCCGAGTTTGCCGTCGGGAATGGACAGAATTCTAAAAATTCATTTTGATAAATTTAGGGAGAAAAATCAACTGCCTCCGGAACTTTGCAATAATAGGGAATGCACTAAAATGAAATTATTCAACGACAAAGAAAAATTAAAAATCTGGCAAAATAATTGGAAAGGAATTTCATTCACAGATAAAAATGGAAACGAGTTGCACGGAGCAGTGGATAATTTATTAATCAAAGGGAAGAAAATTGTTGTTCTTGATTTCAAAACCAGAGGTTATCCATGCAAGGAAGATACTCCCAAAACTTATCAGAATCAACTGGATATTTACAATTTTCTTTTAAGAAAAAACAGCTATGAAACAGAAGATTATGCTTTTTTATTATTTTACATTCCCAAAGAAGTTTTAGCGACAGGAGAAATAATTTTTGACACTGAATTAAAAAAATTAAAAGTTGATGTTGATAACGCAGAAAAAATCTGGAAAAATGCGATTAAGTTATTGAATTCTGATTGCCCGAAAAAGAGTTGTGAGTGGTGTGAGGGGAAGTGAGGAGAAGAGGGAGGAATAAGTTTTTATAATAAATTGAGTTGAGAAAGTAATGAAATATATTTTTTTAGATGAAAGTGGAATAAAAGATAAGATAGTTATAAAGAAAGAAATATTCTCAAAAGAAAATTATCCGGACCCTAGAGATTAAGACAAGGTGCACCATTCCGGTACACAAACCTCTCTAGGACTTACCCAGATAAATATATTAAATATTTAAAGAATTTAAATGTTTCGGTTTTTCGTTGAAGAAAAGAAATAAAAAGAAAAGAGGATATGAAAATAGATGAGCAACGACAACGGATTAGTAGATGAATATGAGAAACTTGAAGCGCAAAAGAAAGAAATAGAAACTAAAGAAGCAGAATTAAAAAATAAAATTATTGAATTAGCAAAACAAAAGAACACCGAAGTTTTATTTGGAAATCATAAGAAATGTTTTATTAAAGAATATGAAAAAGTTATTTTTCCCGAAGACAAAACAAAAATTATTGAGATAATAAAAAGAGACGGATTATATGAAAAGTTTTCTTATATTAATTATTTGAAATTAAGTCCTGCAATTGTTAAGGGAGAAGTCAGCAAAGAAGTTATAGATTTAACTAAAAAAGAGAAGGTGTTTAGGGTTTCGTTTAGGGAGATTTGAGGGGGGGAATAAGTTTTTATAGATTAAAGAGGAGATAATAATATGTTTGAACAAATATTTAAGAATATAGATGATGTTCTTTGGAAAGAAGCTGGTTGTGGAAGTGAATTAGATTATGTAGAACAAACTTCCTGGATTTTATTTTTAAAATATCTTGACGACCTTGAAAAAAAGAAAAGAACTGAAGCAGAATTAGATGGAAAAAAGTATAAAGAACTTCTTGCTCCAGAGTTTAGATGGGAAGTTTGGGCAGTTCCAAAAGATAAAGATGGAAAACTTAATCATCATAAAGCACTTAGCGGAGATGATTTGAGAGATTTTGTTGACCAAAAACTATTTCCTTATTTAAAAAAATTTAAAGTTAATGCAGAACATGCAGATACTATTCAGTATAAAATCGGAGAAATTTTTAGTGAGATTAAAAATAAAATTCAGAGTGGATATAATTTACGAGAGATAATTAGTCTTATAGACCAGTTGAAATTTCGTTCTAGTTCTGAGAAACATGAAATGTCGCATTTATATGAATCAAAAATTCAAAATATGGGAAATGCTGGACGAAATGGCGGAGAATATTACACGCCGAGACCTTTAATTAAAACAATTGTAAAAGTTGTTGCTCCGCAAATAGGAGATAAAATCTACGACGGAGCTGTTGGTTCTGCTGGTTTCTTATGTGAATCATTTGAATATCTAAAAGAAAATAATAAAAATCGTTCAACTAAACAAGACGAACTATTACAGACAAAAACTTTTTACGGAAAAGAAAAAAAATCACTTGCATATATTATTGGAGTTATGAATATGATTTTTCATGGAATTGAAGCTCCGAATATTCTTCATACAAATACCTTAGCAGAAAATCTTTCAGACATACAAGAAAAAGATAGATATAATATTATTTTAACAAATCCACCTTTTGGAGGAAAAGAAAGAGAAGAAGTTCAGCAAAATTTCCCAATTAAAACTGGAGAAACTGCCTTTTTATTTTTGCAACATTTTATTAAAATATTAAAAGCAAATGGGAGAGCAGGAATTGTGATTAAGAATACTTTTTTATCTAATTCAGATAATGCTTCTGTTTCATTAAGAAAACATTTACTTGAAAGTTGTAATTTACATACTATCTTAGATTTACCTGGAGGAACCTTTACTGGTGCTGGAGTTAAAACAGTTATTTTATTTTTTGATAAAGGAACACCAACAAGAAAAATCTGGTATTATCAATTAAATTTAGATAGAAACCTTGGAAAAACTAATCCATTAAATGAAAATGATTTAGCAGAATTTGTTAAATTACAGAAAACAAAAACAGACAGCGAAAATTCTTGGACAATAAATGTTAAAAATATTAATCAAGATACTTTTGATTTATCTGTTAAAAATCCTAATAAAAAAGAAGAAGCACAATTAAGAGAGCCAAAAGAAATTTTGGAGGAAATGAAAAAGCTCGACGAGGAAAGCGAAAAAATTCTTAATTCAATTAAGGAGATAGTTTAA
>CAYITA010000018.1:0-11746 GCA_964366165.1 Candidatus Woesearchaeota archaeon | reverse complement strand
ATATTAAAAAGAAGGTTATTTAAAGATTTACGGAGAATAAATAGTCATGAAAGAAAATACAAAAATATTTTTTAGATATGTTTTAATCGGATTTTTTGCTACATTAATTGATGTTTCTTTGCTTTATATTCTTACTGAATTTTTTAATATCTGGTATTTATATTCGGCAAGCGTTTCTTATCTTGTTGCGGTAGTTCCTCATTATGTGTTGAATAAATATTTTAATTTTAAAAATAAAAATAAAAGAATATTTTCTCAATTCTCTATTTTTTTAATAATTTCCCTAAGCGGACTTTTACTCACTCAGATTATATTATATGTCCTGGTTGAATTATTTAATATTTGGTACATGTTTTCGAAGGGGGTGGCAATAGTTTTAGTTTTGTTTTATCATTATAATTTAAACAAGAAAATAACATTTAAAATATTAATCTAATTTTCTATAAAGATACAAAAAATTGTATTTTTTTTCTAAATTAAATCCTTGCAAATTAAGGGATTCGTTGATACTTATTGCATAATTTATATTTTCATAAAGGGGGGGTTCTCTTAAATTTGCGTCTATTCCTCCGGCAATCCAGATAAGTCTTCTCTCATTTATTTTTGGAACTGGTTGAAATTTTTTTTCAAAAAGAGTTGTTTTATTCTGCAAAAATAAATTATAATCCTGAATGCTGACAAATTCATTTATTTTGTCCCCAAAATAAAGTCTTGCTAAAAAAGCATAATCGTCTGAGTTCGGGCCTACCAAAAATATTTGGGATGGGTAATCTCGACCCATCTGATTTAAATCTTCTATAATTAACTCATTGGGATTTATTTTTGAAATTTCAACTTTATTTATATTTGTAATTAAAGAGGTAAATTCTTGAGAGTTAGTATAATAATTTATTTGAATTACATATGGGGTGATTACTAATAATGAAAGGATTATTGAGAAAATTATTTGTATTTTAAATTGTTTTTGAGAAATAATTTTACCTAAATCCAATAAAATTAGGGGGATTATAATTAAGAGGTATCTTGGCTGAGGATTTGTTAAAAATAATAATATTGATAAAATCAGAAAAATTGTTGTTTTTTTATTCTTAGAAAAATTTTGTTTTTTAATTAAGATAAAAGAAAATAATGGCAGAAAAATTAACATAGAAAAAATATTCATAAATGTTTTAGCAGAATGCCCACTACCTATGGAACCAGAAAATAAAAGATTTACGAATCCTCCAGTGAAACTCTTTAAAATTGTAAAAAATGCGAAATTAAATAGAATTTGATCTAAAATTAATCTTGGAATAAGTCCAATAAAAACAAAAAAGATGAAATAGATTAAATGTGAGAATTTTTTATTATAAAAGAAAACAAGTGTTAGAATTATTCCCAAATGAAGAACAGTGTCCCAAAAAACCCATGCTAATCCAAAAAAAATCCCAGAATAAGATAAAAAAATAAATTTCCCTTTATCGTCGTATTTTCTTAAAAAATAAAATCCCCACAAAAAAAATAAGCTTGAGATTTGGATTGGATTTATAATCGGAGCCATATACCAAAAAATAGGGGCAGTTATAGTCAATAAAAGTGTTTTCCGGTTTTTATCAGAAATATAATAAATACTTAAAATAATTAATATTAGCCAAATAAGATTCATAATTTTCATTGCAAAAAAATTGCCAGTAATTTTTACAAAAGGTGATGAAAGAAATCCGTAAAAATAAGAATGTGATGAACGTATTTGTGCCTTATAATCTCCAGAGAAAAATTTTGCAACATTAGCATAATCCCCAATATCTGCATTTCCATAAAATTGAGTCAAAATTGTAATTAAAAACAACAGGGTTATTGCAATTATTAATAAATGATTATCTTTTAATTTCATTTTTTCTTTCCAATTACAGTCCATGAGTTTTCGTTTACTCTGTAAACATTTATATCAGATAGCCCTTTATTTTTTAATAAATTAATTGCTTCGTCTTTTTTCCAGTAATTTGCAATTCTTGGAATTAACTGATCGAATATGATGCTGTGGGTATGCCAAAATTTAAATCCAGAAAGCTGTTTTAAGTATGGAGATTTTTGCGGGATAAATTTTGTATAAGTGTAAAGAGGTATTGAAAATAAATAAGTTATTAAATTTATTATTTTTAACGGAAGTCTGGAAGTTATTTTTCTTATTGGATTAATATACTTTACAATCCATTCATTTCCTTCATAGCCATAAACCCAAATTAAAACAATTCCATTTTTCTTTACAGAATCTGCCAGTTTTTGAACTGCCAAATGCGGATTTTCGAGATGATGTATCACGCCGATTGAAAAGGCGATATTAAATTTATTTTTAAAATTTAAATTATAAATTGAATTAAATTCTATTTTGGAGTTTTTAAATTTTGAAAGATTTTTTGCGGCAACTGCGACGGTTCTTTTATCATAATCAAATGCGTAAATTTCTTTTGCTCCATAAATTAAAGGCCAGTAAGAATTTCTTCCTATACCACAACCAGCATCTAAAATTTTTTTATTTTTGAAATCTTCTTTTTTAAGAGGATGAACCCATTTTAAAAATTGCAACTCGTATTCGGGAATGATTTTATTAAACTTGTTCCATTCATAGCCAAATCTGTCTTGAGAGCCTAAATTATATTTTAATTTTTTCATTTTCTATAAATTGTTTATACCAAATCTGAAAAGTTATTAAAGACCAAAGCTGTCTCGAATAAAAAAGCCTAGATTTTTTAAAATCTTTGTTTATTTTTGATATATAATTATAATTAAAAATATTTTGTTTGTTTATATATTCTTTAGAAAGCAAATCCTCTTTTAACTGTAATAATTCGTTCATGAACCAATTATTTATTGGTACAAAAAAATGTTTTTTCTTTCTGTTGCTTGTTTGTTTTGGAATTAAATTTCCTACAGATTTTCTTAAAATAAATTTATCTTGATTAAGGAAATTTAATTTCATATTTTCCGGAATTTTGGAAGCCAGTTCAACTATTCTATAATCTAAAAATGGAACTCTTCCTTCAATAGAAAAAGCCATAGTATTTTTATCTAATTTCATCAATAAATCATCCACCATGTTTCCTTTAAAATCAAAATTTAAGCAACTATTCAGTAAATTTTTCTTGTTAAAGTTTTTAGAATATTTTAAATATAAATTTTGAGATTTTAATTTTAATAAATTATTTTTTTCCTGCTCGTTAAAAATAGAAATTTGATTTAAATATTGCTCGCTTAATTTATTGGAATTAATAAAATTAGAAAATCTTTCGATTCCTTTTTCTCCAAGTTCTGAAGAATATTCAAATCCTTTATTTAAAATATTCCCCGGAATATTTTTTATTAATGAAGAAAATATTTTTCTAGAAAAATCTGGGAAAAAAGATATTAAATTTTTATGCAATTTCATAAATTTATATTGAGGATAGCCGGCAAATAATTCATCTACTCCTTCTCCAGTAAGAATCACCGTGCAATATTTTTTTGTATACTTAGAAAGAAAATAAATTGGGATTGAAGTTGGGTCAGACATTGGTTCATCTAAATGATAAATAATTTTTGGAAGTTCTTTTACAGAATCCTCTTTTATTAATAATTCGTGATGGTTTGTTTTGAAATTCTCTGCCAAAAATTTTGCCTCTTTTATTTCCGTATGTTCTTCTTGCTCAAATCCTACTGAAAAAGTTTCTACAGGTTTGGAACAGAATTTACTCATTATAGAAACAATTGTTCCTGAATCAACACCTCCAGAAAGATATGCTCCATAAGGAACATCGGACATTAATTGTTTTTTAACAGAATCAAATAAAAGATTTTTTAATTTCTCCTCAAAATAATTTATAGATTTATTTTCAATATTGTATTTCAAATTCCAATAGTCTTTCAGAGCAGATATTTTTTTATTTTTCAAATCATAAATAAGGTAATACCCGGGCATTAATTTTTTTATATTCTTAAAACAAGTTTCCTCTTCGATATTTGCTCTAAAAGTTAAGAATGATGAAACTCCTTCAAAATTAATTTCCCTTTCTATTTCATCATTTTTGATTATCCCTTTTATTTCTGAACAAAACATAAATTTGCTTTTATTTTCGTAATAATAAAAGGGTTTTACACCGATGCAGTCTCGCGCGATAAAAAGAATTTTTTTTATTGAATCATAAATACAAAATGCAAAAATTCCGTTTAATTTTTTCAGCATTTCTTCTGGAGATTCGGACTCTTCATAAAGATGAATAAGAATTTCTGTATCTGTTTCTGATTTAAAATTATGTTGTCTTTTTAATTGATTTTTTAATTCCTTAAAATTATAAATTTCTCCATTGAAAATTATCCAGATAGTTTCTGATTCGTTTGACATTGGTTGTTTTCCCGACGCTGATAAATCCAAGATGGAAAGCCTTCTGTGTCCTAATGAAATATATTTGTCGGTGAATTTCCCAGAAGCATCAGGCCCTCTATGACTTATTTCTTTTAATGATTTATTCAATAAAATATTATCATTCCAATTAAATCCGATTATTCCGCACATTTTAATTTTCTTTATCGCAGTGATGTTTAATATTAAACCCAATTTTTTTAAGACGAGAATATCCCAAGGTAAAAAATGCGTGCTGGAATATTGTTAAGGGATTATTTTTTTTTAAATGAGGTTTACATTTACCTTCAACAATATTTTCTTTTAATGAATAAATCAATGAATCTATATCCTCTAACTGCAAATCTTTTCTTTCAAATTCAGTGTAAGTTTTTCCAATATCTAAGAAAGGAGCTACTCCAAAAATAAAAGGCAATGTAAAACCATATGCATCTGAATTTGCAATTAAGGGCAGATTTATTTCTTTTGCAAGTTTTTCTAAATTTGGATTTGCATGTCTTGCTAATAGCCACGCCGAACCATTTAATTCTGCAGCATGAAATTTTGAAGAATATTTAATTAAATTTTTTTCTCCTATTCCTAAGGGATTTCCTTTAGGTATTATCCATAATGGATGATCTGCAATTATAATTGAATCTTCTGTATCTGAAAAAACTTCTTCTATATTTCTATAAGGTTTAATATGATTATTTTTTCTCACTCCAGTAAATAAAACATGCCCTTGCTCTGTTGGGATTTCTTGAGATTTTAACCAATAAAATTTTTTTCCGTCGGGTAAATTAATTATTGCGCCTCTTTCATATTCTTTAAAATCCCAATCCCTTGGAAGATTTTTTCCTGTTTCCATAAAAGTTTCATATCTATCATCATTAAAATTTGTTAAAGCCGCTGAATCTAAACCTCTTAAAGAAAATTCTCTTGTAAAAGTTTCTAAATCTCTTGGTCCTGGCTCCCATAAATTATCTTTCCAACTAGTGTAAATATGCAGATGAGAATCTAATTTAAAATATTTTTTTATTTCCATTTTAATAAATCTTCCTTATATTGTAAATTGTTTTATCTGCAAAATAAGTTCTCATTACTATTTCAGAAAGAAATCCGAAGATGATGAATAATAATCCGGAAATTCCTAGAACTGCTGCGAGCATCAGCAACGGACCTAAAGTTAATTTCTGAATAATAAATGCTTTTATTATCTGCTCTATAATTATAATAAACGCCAAAAACCATTGGTAAATTCCGAGTCTTCCGAAAAAATGCAACGGGCGATTAGAATAGGTGCTCCAAAATTTTAAATAAAATAAATCTAGAATTCCATTTATTCCTCTATTTGAAAATATTTTGTATTTTGTTTTTCCAAATTTTCTTGGGCGATGATTGACTGGAACCTCTCCAATTTTATAACCTTTGATAAATAAATATGCGGTAATATATCGGTGCAGTTCTCCAAAAAGTTCCAAATCTTTGACGCATTCTTTTTTGTAAATTTTCAATGCGCATCCGTAATCATGCAAATAATCACCAATTACTATATATCGAAGATTATTCATCATTCTGGAAGCTATTTTTTTAAAAAAAGAATCTTTTCTTTTATATCTCCAACCAGAAACAACGTCGTAGCCTTTGTTTAATTTTTCTATAAGTTTTGGAATGTCTTTTGGGTCGTTTTGCAAATCTCCGTCGAGAGTTACAATTAAATCTCCATTGCAGTTGTCAAATCCTGCTTTTAGTGCGGGTGTTTGTCCGAAATTTTTCCTTAATTCAATTACTTTAAATTGTTTATCTTTTTCAGATATTTTTTTTAAAATTTCCCTGCTTCCATCTCTAGAACCATCATTTACAAAAATTATCTCATAATCAGAAATTGTTTTATTTTTTATAAGTTTTTTTGAAACTTCTGTGATTTCATTATAAAGTATATTTATGTTTTCTCTCTCATTGTAAATAGGAACAATTATTGACAGATTAGTCATTTTAAACCATATAAATAGGGATTTAAGAAGATTTATGGTTTGCAAAAGAACAATTATTTTTAAGAGAGTTGTAATATTTATTCAGAGTTGAAAAAACTTCTTATCTTTAAACTTTATATAATCATAAATTAGAGAAAATTTGTCAATTCTATCCCAATAAGTTGTTTGATGAACTATATCTAATAAAAGATGAAAAGAAAATCCTGCAAAAATAAATAAAAAATATTTTGAAAAAAAAGAAAGTGCCAATATTAAAAATAAAATTTCGATTCCGTGAAGAAAATAAAATCCCAGATATGCATTATTTCTTTCTGATTTTGGGAGTAATAAAAATTTTTTGGTTTTGTCCATTGAATTCTCATATGCATTAATTAAGCTAAAATCTTTTTTCTTATTTGGAAATTCTTGAGAAATCGCACACCGAAGTGTGCGAGAATTTCCAAATCCTAAAAACGAGCGAGGGAGTGCATAGTTTTTTTGATAAACATAATAAATGTAATGATCCACGTCGATAAAAATGGCTGACAATAAAATTATTAAAATTCCTATTATTCCAATTTCAGAGAAAAAAATAAATAAAAATATTGCAAAGATAATTCCTAAAAATAAATGTTGTTTTGGATACATTTTATTCGTTTATTTTCCTAATTATTTCTGCAAATGCAGGTCTTGTAATTAAAATTCCTACTGTAACTCCAATTATTGTTGTTAGAGCAAATCCTTTTAACATTCCTGCTCCAGCCCAAAAAAGAGGCAACATTGCTACAATTATTGTGAAAAATGCTCCGAATATTATGAACAAAGCTCTTTTAATTCTCTCTTTTAAACTTATATGTAAATTTGAAACAGATTCGTCGATGATAACTATTTGGTCATTAACTCCAGTACCCATTCCGGCAATTATTCCAGCAATACTCGGGGCATCCAAATTCCAATTTATGAAAGCAGCAATTCCTAAAGTGATAAGTGCTTCTGAAAACATTGTTAAAATTACTGAAAGAGTTATTTTTATTCTTCTATATCTTAAAAATAAAATTATTGAAATTATTACAAATACAATAACTGCGAGGTAAATTATATTTTTGGTGAATTCTTTTCCTAATGAGGGAGAAATAACATCTAATTTAACAATTTCCAATTGATAAGGCAAATTTCCAGTAATTAAAATGGTTTGAAGTTTATGCATTGATGCGAGAGCGTCATTATAAGCTACTTCCTGGTCGTCTCCAGAACCTGAACCAGATATTTGAATTTGTGTTGTTACTCTTCCCTTGAGGTCCTTGCTAATAAAAAGAGAATCGACGAGATTGTCGTCTAAATACAAATCTAATTTTTTAGATAAATATTGTGGATTTGTTTCATTTACATCCAGTTTGTTTGTTATGTCTGCGTGTTTTTGTGCAGCAGCCTCGCTTAAATAAATTACAAATCTGAAATTACAAAAATAATTTCCATTTTCTGCTTTTTGACAGCTTTCAATTCCAGCACAAGTAGCATCATTTCTGCAAACAGAGGAGATATCTTTTTCTCCACCAATAAATACTGTTTCGTTGGAGATTTTTGCTTCGAATTTCCCTTGCTGTGTTATCAAATCATTCAAATCTTTTGGTGTTGCTCCAGCAATTTCTATAGACATATAATTTGTTCCAGAAAGATCCAGGACAGAAACTATCTTAACGTCTGAAATTCCATAAACATTAATTCTGTTGCTTATTACTGCAATTAAATCAGATAATTCTTTTGAATTTAATTTTTTATCTTTTGCCTTAACTAAAGCTTTTGAACCTCCTGCAAGATCCAGACCAGTTTTAATTTTTGTTTTAGGTATTGAAGAAATGGTTATTTCCGGAGTTTTATTAGAGTAAATAATAAATTCTCCTTTATCTGTTGTGATTATTGTTTTTATTTTTTCTGAAGTATAATTTTTTTCCTGAATTATTTTTGAAAAATCATCTACATTGTTTATTTTTTCTCTGTCTATTGCTTTTATTATCTGCCCTTGCCTTAATCCCTGTTCGAAGGCTGTGGAATTTTTATCGACGCTGTCAATTAACACCCCTTTTTCCAGTATTTTCCAAGGAGCAATTGCTAAAAAAGCAAGTAAAAGTGCAAATATTAAAATATATATTCTCAATCCGATTTTCATCTTGAACACTTCCGGTGTTTGAGAGGCAAAAAATTTATTATTTTTTTCATTTTATTCCTTTTTTTTCGCAATACCATTTAATTATGCTCGCGTTAGTAAGCCAGGTATTGATAATATCTGCGGTTAATCCGACTGCTAAAATCAGGAAAATTTGCCTGAATGAATCTGGAAGTCCTGTAACTAAAAAGAAAGCTGGAAGAACTGCTACTAAAGCTGTGAGGGTCATTAAAATTCCTGTTTTAAATGCTCTAAAAATTCTTGTGTTCACTTCACCTTCCCGAGATTTAATTGCCCTTGAAGTCAAAAGAATATCTGTATCGACAGAATAACCAATAAGCATCAAAAATGCTGCGATGCCTGCTGCAGAAATTTTTATTCCAAAATAATCCACCAATGCTAAGGACATAACAATATCTGCAAATACTGCGAAAATTACTGCGATGCTGGGAATGAATGTTCTGAACATAATAAAAATAACAAAGGACATTAAAATGAAAGAAATAATTAATGCAAAAATTAATTGTTTATAGAAATTTTCACCTAATATTGAACCAGTAAATTCTATGCTTGAATTTTCTTCAACTAATTTATAACCTAAGATTTTTTCAATCTCTATTTTTAAGGAATCTGATGAAGCTGAACTTTCAACTAAAAGAGCTATTTGTTTTCTTGTGGTTATATCATTAAGTTTTGTTATATAAACATCTGGGAATTTTTCCTTTAATTTTGATTCAAGCAAGACAGAATCGACATTTCCTTTCAGAGTTATTGTTGTTCCTCCAGATAAAGAAACATCTTTGTAGATGAAATCTTTATTTTTTGAATAAAAAACTCCCAAATAAACTAAAGATAAAATTAAAATTAAAATTGGAATTAATAATAAAATTTTATAATATTTATCATAAGAAAATTTTATTTTTTTATTTTCTTGAGTTATATTTTCTTGTTTATTTTCTTTTTCCATATTTATTTACGATGCGTCGGCCGGGAATCGAACCCGGGTGTTCAGCTTGGAAGGCTGACATTCTACCGTTAAATTACCAACGCTTTAAATAAATATCAAAATTACCTTTAATAAAGTTTATGATATTGTTAAGTCAAGTTCATAACTTAATATTTTGTACTCGCCTTCGGCTCGTGAATTAATTCTATTAAGTATTGGAAGAACTACCAATTATTAGATTTGTCGAAGTTGTTTTAGCATTATTAATATTCTATTAAATGAACGTGAGTGAACAATTTTTTTTAACTATGTTAAATTGCATAGTTTTACTTAACAGATATTATTCTTTTATATTTCAAATGCCCGAGATAGGATTTGAACCTACGACCCTCACATTAGGAGTGTGATGCTCTATCCAGGCTGAGCTACTCAGGCATATATTTTAAAATGAATAAATAGTTTAAAATTATACTGTAATAAAGAGATTACTATATATAATGCGGGAGTGCTGGAGAACTCATAACTTCACTCGAATCAAGACCGACGCTGAAACTCGCGAAGTCGTTCGGGTCAAACTAGTTTTCCCACTCCGCAGATTTATGCGGGAGTGCCGGAGTGGTCAAACGGGTCAGCCTAAGGTGGAGAAGTTCGCGAGAGAGCAAATGATAATAATGCGAATTGATTTCAGAGTAAGCTGATGGCTTAGTGCCTGCGCAGGTTCGAACCCTGTCTTCCGCATCTCCTTTTCGACACTGAAAAGCAGTTTCTTAAATTGCCTCCGAATGAAACTGCATACGAACTCTCTCCTTTTCGAAGCTGAAAAATAAAAATAACCTATTTAGAATATATATCTAAAATCATTAATGTTTTTAAAATAAAAAATGATTATTAATGCATGAAAAAAGAGTTGATAGATGCCTTAGATAATTTCAAAAATAAAAAAATCCTTGTTATGGGAGATGTAATGCTTGACAAATTTAGTTTTGGGGAAATAAATCGCGTTAATCCTGAACAGCCTGCTGCGCCACTTGTTAGGATAATTAAGGAAAATTATGTTTTGGGCGGCGCCTCGAATGTAGCGAATAATATATCTTCTTTAGGAGCTAATTGTTCTTTGTATTGTGTTTTGGGACGAGATTTTTCCGGAAAGATGATAAATAAAATCTGCGAAAATAAAAAGATTCGAATAATGGGTTTTTTCAATAATAATCCCACGATAATTAAGCAAAGAGTAATTGCTCACGGACAGCAAATTTCTAGAATGGATTTTGGGGAAAGAAAAATAAAAAAGATAAACGAAAAACTGCAAAATAAAATAATTGATTGCTTAAGGAAAGAAATTAAAAATTATGATTTTGTTATTCTTTCTGATTATGACAAATCTTTTTTTACAAAAAATTTTTCTTCACAAATTATAAGTCTAGCAAGGGAAAATAATGTTTCTGTTTTAGTTGATCCAAAACCCTGCAACATTGATTTTTTCAAAGGATGTTCTTTGATTTCTCCGAATAAAAAAGAAGCAGAAGAAATGACTGGAATAAAATATTCAAATGAGAAAAATGTTTTGATTAAAATGGCAGAGGAACTTTCAAAAAGAATTGAATCAAAAAATATTATTATAACCTGCGGAGAAGATGGAGTTTTTAATTATTGCGACGGAAAAACTGATTTTATTGAAACCGTTACAAAAGAAGTTGCAGATGTTACTGGTGCAGGGGATACTTTTGCTGCAACATTGGCTTTAGGTTTAGCTTCAGGGTTGAATATTTCTGATGCAATCAAGTTGGGAAATTGTGCTTCTGGAATTGTTGTCGGAAAAATTGGAACTGCGACGACAAATGTGAAGGAAATTAAAGAAATTTTGGATAAATATTAAGTCCATAATTTAACATAAGATTTTGAAAATATTATTTGAATAATTTACTGCTCATAAATTCGCAGATTGATAAAAATTTAAGTAATCTAAATTCTCTTGCTCGCAATTTCGCACGAGTGATTAATAATTAATCTTTGTCTCTACCACGAAATTTCTCGTCGGCAATTTAATAATAACTGGTTATTTCTTCCACTACTTCAGTTTTTATCTCGAGCAACTTGTTGCGAGCAATTTCGTGGTAGAGAGTAAATTAAATATCAATAACTCGTGCGAAATTGCGAGGAGAGCATTTTTCATTCTAAATTATATCATCATTAATATTAAATTACAAGATTTATTTTACAATAAAGATAAGATTTAAATACTCTTAAAAATCTTTATTTTTGAAGACGGCCATAGTTTGTTGGAAACACCTGTTCCCATTCCGAACACA